>DASXKG010000595.1:0-2052 GCA_036496965.1 Variovorax sp. | reverse complement strand
TTGTAGCTGGTAGCGACATACAGCTCGACGGTGCAGCCGAGCTTGTCGCCAATCAGCTTGGCCACATCCTTGTAGACGGGGATCAGGCGCTGCGCCGATTCGTAGGGCTCGACGCCGAAGCGAACCACCCCGCCATTGGGGCAGTTGGACTGGGCATGCGCTGCGCCCGCGGCGAGGCCGAGGGCACAGCCCAAGCCGGTCAGAATTCTCGATACGTTCAAGTGCTTTCTCCAGAAGGAGTTGAGGGAGCTGTGCAAGTCATCTATACAAGTTCGGAGTATTGACCTGCTCCGTGACGGATCCATGAAAGATCCGAGAAGCCTTTGTGTCGAAACCCCTGTCACCTGCCTCGCCTGCGCCCCAACCCAAGCCGCCGCCGAGCCTGTCGCGTCTTGCGCACAGGCAGGCGGGCGCCGCTCAGAAGACCAGCGACAGCAGCAGCGCCATGGCCAGTCCCACCACCGAAATGAGGGTCTCCATCAACGACCAGGTCTTGATGGTCTGTCCGACCGTCAGTCCGAAATATTCCTTCACCAGCCAGAAGCCGGCGTCGTTGACGTGCGAAAAGAACAGCGATCCGGCCCCGATCGCGAGCACGACCAATGACAAGTGGTTGGGCGCCAGGCCCGTGGCGAGGGGCGCGACGATGCCGGCAGCGGTCACGGTGGCGACGGTCGCCGAGCCGGTGGCCAGGCGGATCAATACGGCGACGATCCAGCCGAGGATCAGTGCCGACAGGCCGGCAGCCAGCGCGATCTTGGCGATGGCGCCGCCGGTGCCGCCGTCCACCAATGCCTGCTTGAAGCCGCCACCCGCGCCCACGATCAGCATCACGCCGACCACCGGCGTCAGGCTGCCGGCGATCTTCCTGGCGAGCACGGCGGGCGAGAAGCCCACCGCCGTGCCGAAGGTCACCATGGCCAGAAGGACGGCGATCAGCAGCGCGAACACCGGGTCGCCGATGAAGTCCAGCGCGGGGCGCAGCGGGGCCGCCTTGTCCATCCAGATGTCGGCCGCCGCCTTGACCAGCATCAGCGCGATGGGCGACAACAGCGTGACCAGCGTCCAGGCGAAGGTCGGGCTTCGGCTCGGCTTGGCATCCGGCTCGGCCGCGAAGCCGTGCGCGGCAGCCGTGGCGGTGACCGCCAGTCCCGCCCCGGCTGCGCCGATCGGCACCATGCGTGCCGCCAGCTCGCCGAAGATCGGCCCGGCCACGATCACGGTCGGAACGGCGATCAGGAGGCCGAGCGCCAGGGTGACCCCGACATTCGCGTGCAGCAGGGCAATCGCCGCCAGGGGACCGGGGTGCGGCGGAATGAATCCGTGCAGCACCGAAAGTCCGGCCAGGGCCGGAATCCCGAGCCGCATCGCCGGCCCTTTGGAGCGGTGCACGGCGAGCATGACGACGGGGATCAGCAGCACCAGTCCGATTTCGAAGAACATCGGTATGCCGATGATGCTGGCGACCAGTGCCATCTTCCACGGCAGCGTCGCGGGGCGCCCGCGAAGCAGCGTCGCCACCAGTTTGTCAGCCCCGCCGGAGTCCGCCAGCAGCTTGCCGAGCATGGCGCCGAGCGCGATCAGCACGCCGACATAGCCGAGCACGCCGCCCACCCCGTTTTCGTAGGACGCGGTCACCTTTTCCAGGGGGATGCCCGAACCCACGCCGACGAAGAGGGCGCCGATGGTCAAGGCGAGAAAGGCGTGCAGCTTGAGCCACACGATCAGAATCACAAGGATGGCAATGCCGGCTGCGGCAACGACCAGGACTTGGATGTCGTGTGCCGTCAAGGTGCTGGAAGCGTTCATTTGCGGTGCCTCTTTTCTTGTTCATCTGCTCGCACACCGCGAGCATGGCACCACTTGGCAATTTGTCCATCAGCGCCGGCCGCGCCGACGTGGCGGGCGCGCCGATACCACGGGCGGCGCCGCTGATCGGCTATCCGGTCAAACCCTGGCCGCCCCTCAATGCGCCATCAGCACCGGCAAGGTCATGGATTGCAGGATCGAGCGCGTGACGCCGCCCAGTACCCATTCGCGTGCGCGGCTGTG
>DASXKG010000594.1:0-5206 GCA_036496965.1 Variovorax sp. | reverse complement strand
CCACGCCCATGTCGGAGGCCCTGCGGTTCATTGAATCTCTGCTGGAGGCGTCCGGTGTGGAACAGCCCGTGCTGGGGCCCGAGTGGCCCGAGTTGCGGGCGCTTTGCATCGAGAAGGCGCTGTCCGCCAATGACGTGCCCGATGCCTGGCTGGCCGCCGCGGCCATTCATCAGGGCGAGCACGTGGTCAGCTTCGATGCGGATTTCAGGCACCTGCTGTCACGGGCCCAGTTCACCCGCCTGCGTCACCAGCGCTGAGTCGAGCAGGCGGATGCGCGGCTCGACGTAGTAGCCGCCGTATTCCGTGTAGCGCAGGAAGGCCCGGGCGCAGCGCCTGCAGGCCCAGACATCGCAGCGGTTGTACGGGAAATGCCCGGGCGCGATGGGCGCGTCCTTCGACCAGTAGTGGGTGGCCCCGGGATGGTGTTCGTCGAGCGTCGGCTCCTGCGCGTCCGGGTCCGCCGGCTTCAGCGTGCCGACCCGCTGCAGGCAGCCTTCGTCGAAGGTCGGCGACATCGCCTCCCAGCCCGGGCAGACCAGGCCGCGGCAAACTTCGCAGCCGGCGCTGGGCGAGCGCTCAGACAGCGCGCGCAGCTGCGCTGCGTCCAGGTGGGGTACTTCGGTTGTCGCCATGCATCGACGATAGCGCATCGAGCGCGCTGTGCAGCCTCGATGGCCGCGCGCGGCATACTGGTCGCCTTTGGCAGGGCGAAAAGAATCCGAATGATGCGCGAACGACGACATTTTCTGGGCCTGCTGGCGCTCGGCGCGGGCGGTGCGCTGCCCCTGGCAGGCTTGGCGCAGACGCCCGCGGGCAACGCGTCCAGCGCCTTTCCGACCAAGGTGCTGAAGATCGTTGTGCCCAACGGGCCGGGCGGTGCGGCCGACCTCACCGCGCGCATCGTCGCCCAGAAGATGTCGCTCGGCCTGGGCCAGAACGTGATCGTCGACAACCGGCCCGGCGCCGGCGGCGTGGTGGCGGCCGAAATGGTGGCCCATGCGGAGCCCGACGGCCACACGCTGCTGCTGGTGTCCAGCGGCACGGCCGTCACCGCGGCGCTGTTCAAGAAGCTGCCTTTCGATGCCATGAAGGACTTCGCGCCGGTCTCGCAGCTGGCCAGCTTCGACCTGGTGCTGGTCGTGGCCGGCGGCGGCCGCTTCAAGACCCTGGCCGATCTGCTGGCCTGGGCGCGGGCCAATCCGGGCAAGCTCAATCTCGGCACGCCGCAGGTTGGCACCACGCAGAACCTGGCCGCCGAGCTGTTCAAGTCCAGCGCGGGCATCGATGCGCAGGTGGTGCCCTTCAACGGCACGCCGCCGGCGATCACGGCGCTGCGCGGCGGCGATGTCGATGCGGTGGTCGACATCCTCGGCCCGCTGATCGGCCAGATCGGCAGCGGCGCGCTGCTGCCGCTGGCCGCGCTGGGTGCGCGGCGCGCGCTGCAGCTGCCCGCGGTGCCGACCGTGCGCGAAAGCGGCGGCCCGCTGGCGGGCTTCGGCGTGTCGTCGTGGAACGGGCTGGCCGTGCCGGCGAAGACGCCGCCGGCCGTGATCGACCGGCTCAACCATGAAGTGCAGGTGGCGCTGGCTCAGTCGGAGGTCAAGCAGAAGCTGCTCGACCTCAACCTGGTCGCGCAGGGCGGCACGCCGGCGCAATTGGGCGCGCTGCTGGCCGGCGATATCCAGCGCTGGAGCGAGGTGATTGCGCGGGCGAGGATCCCGCGCCAGTGAAAAAAGCGGTCAGCGCGCCGCCCTGAGGGGCGGCGCGGCACTGTCGAGCAGCAGCTGGGGCGCGATCTCGTGGATCAGCGCCAGCATGGCCTTCTGCGTCAGCGTGGCGGGGCGCACCGAGCTCATCGCTACCTGCAGCCTGCTGCGCAGGGGCGGCGACCCGATCGGCCGCAGCGCGAAGGCCTGCGGTTGCGCCGAGGTGACCACGGCGTTGCGCGACAGCACCGCGCTGCCCGCGCCATCGGCCACCAGGTCGAGGATCGCGGCCACGCCATCGATCTCCAGCACCACCTGCGGACGCAGCCCGATCTTCGCCAGCTCGGTTTCGACCAGCATCCGGATGGCGTTCGGGCGGCTCGGGATCACCAGCGGCACGCGCGCCAGTTCGCCCAGCGGCAGCGCCCGCGCCCGGGCACCCGGGGCCTTGCGCCGGGCGGCGAGCTGGACCAGGAACAAGGGCTCTTCGAGCAGGGGGGTGATCTCGATGTCGGGCGAAGGATCGGCGCTGTAGACGACGGCGATGTCGAGCCGGCCGTTGGCCAGGGCCTCGCGCATGGCGAAGGAAAGCCCTTCGCTGATCGACAGGGTCGCCTCGGGCATGCGCAGCCGGAAGGCCCGCACCAGCGGCACCGTGAGCGCCTTGGCCGCGCTCGGCGGCAGGCCGATGGCGACGCGGCCCGCCAGGCCGCCGCGCACGCGGCCCAGTTCCTCGCGCGCCCGTTCGACCTGGTGCAGGATGCCGCGCCCGTGCTCCAGCAGCAGCTTGCCCACCTCCGTGGTGGCGGCGCCGCGGCCGTTGCGCGTCAAGAGGCTCTGGCGCAGCTCCACTTCGAGCAGCCGCACCTGCCGGCTGAGCGCCGGCTGGGCCACGCCGAGTGCGACTGAGGCGCGGGTGAAACTGCCGAGTTCGGCCACACGAACGAAATATTCCAGCTGCTTGAGATCCATCCGGGCTCGGTCGGCATAGCCAAATCGCCATTATGCCGTTCTGTTATAGCTGATAGCCGCCGCGCGCGCTTTGCGGAAAGGTCGGCCGCCCGCAGAATCGAGGCCTGAATTCAATGAGCTGCAACCCGGATCCGGGGCGGCCGAGAGACAAGCCCATGACCGCTGACATCACCGGAATCTCCTCGATGGCCACCCGTCAGGTGCTGGCCGAACTGGCTGCCGACTGGCAGCAGCGCTCCGGCACCGCCGTGGCCATCGAATCGGTGGGCGGCGTGGATGCCGCGCGCCGCGTGCAGGCCGGTGAAGCCTTCGACGTCGTGTTCCTCGCCGCGGATGCGATCGACAAGCTCATTGCCGCCGAACGGGTGCTGCCGGGCAGCAAGGTCGACCTGGTGCGTTCGGGCGTCGCCGTGGCGGTGCAGGCCGGCGCGGCGCGGCCGGACATCGGCACCGAGGCCGCCCTGCGCCAGGCGGTGCTGGACGCGCGCAGCATCGGCTATTCCACCGGGCCGAGCGGCGTCGCCCTGACCCGGCTGTTCGAGCGCTGGGGCATTGCCGGGCAGATCCATTCGCGCATCGTCCAGGCCCCGGCCGGCGTGCCTGTCGGCGCGCTGGTGGCACGCGGCGAGGTGGCGCTCGGCTTCCAGCAGTTGAGCGAGCTGATGCACCTCGAGGGCATCGACGTGGTCGGCCCCTTGCCCGACGCGGTGCAGATCACCACCATCTTCTCCGCCGGTATCTGCACTAGCTCGCAGCGCCTCGGGCAGGTGCGCGAGATGCTCGAATTCATGGCTGCGCCGGAGTCGGCGCCGGCCAAGCAACGGCACGGCATGGCCCCGGCCTGAACCTTTTCGGCAAACACAGCAAGGAAAGCACCCATGATCATCGACTGTCACGGCCACTACACCACGGCACCCAAGGCGCTGGAAGCCTGGCGCAACCAGCAGATCGCCGGCATCAAGGACCCGGCCGCGATGCCGAAGGTCGCCGACCTGAAGATCAGCGACGACGAATTGCGCGAGACCATCGAGGCCAACCAGCTGCGCCTGATGAAAGAGCGCGGCAGCGACCTGACGCTGTTCTCGCCGCGCGCCAGCTTCATGGCCCACCACATCGGCGACTTCCAGGTCTCCTCGACCTGGGCGGCGATCTGCAACGAGTTGTGCTTCCGTGTGAGCAAGTTGTTCCCGGATCACTTCGTGCCGGTGGCGATGCTGCCGCAGTCGCCGGGCGTCGATCCCAAGACCTGCATTCCCGAGCTGGTGAAATGCATCGAGCAATACGGCAACGTCGGCATCAACCTGAACCCGGATCCCTCCGGCGGGCATTGGACATCGCCGCCCTTGTCCGACAAGCACTGGTTCCCGATCTACGAGAAGATGGTCGAGTACGACATCCCGGCCATGATCCATGTCAGCACCAGCTGCAACCCGGCCTTCCACACCACCGGCGCGCACTACCTCAACGCCGACACCACGGCCTTCATGCAGTGCCTGACCTCGGACCTGTTCAAGGAATTCCCGACCCTGCGCTTCCTGATCCCGCACGGCGGCGGCGCGGTGCCCTATCACTGGGGGCGGTTCCGCGGGCTGGCGCAGGAGCTGAAGAAGCCGCTCCTGTCCGAGCATCTGATGAACAACATCTACTTCGACACCTGCGTCTACCACCAGCCGGGCATCGACCTGCTCAATACCGTGATCCCGGTCAAGAACGTGCTGTTCGCGTCGGAGATGATCGGTGCCGTGCGTGGCATCGATCCAGAGACCGGCCACTACTACGACGACACCAAGCGCTACATCGAGTCCTCCAAGATCCTGAGCGCCGAGGACCGGCAGCAGATCTACGAAGGCAATGCCCGCCGCGTGTTCCCGCGCCTCGACGCGCTGCTCAAGAAGAAAGGCCAATGACCATGACCACCCTCGGAGTCGTTCATCGCAACATTTCACGCGCCGACCGCGCCGCCACCGATCAGATGGCCCGCTTCGGTTCGGCCACCGTGCACGAGGCCATGGGCCGGGTCGGCCTGATGAAGCCCTACATGCGCCCGATCTACCCCGGCACGCAGGTGTCGGGCACGGCCGTCACGGTGCTGCTGCAGCCGGGCGACAACTGGATGATGCATGTCGCGGCCGAGCAGATCCAGCCCGGCGACATCGTGGTGGCCGGCGTCACGGCCGAGTGCACCGACGGCTATTTCGGCGACCTGCTGGCCACCAGCTTCATGGCGCGCGGCGCGCGGGCGCTGGTCATCGATGCCGGCGTGCGCGACGTGAAGACCTTGCAGGAGATGGGCTTCCCGGTCTGGAGCCGGGCCATCAGCTCCAAGGGCACCATCAAGGCCACGCTCGGCTCGGTCAACATTCCGATCGTCTGTGCCGGCGTGCTGGTCAATCCGGGTGACGCCATCGTGGCCGATGACGACGGCGTGACCGTGGTGCCGGCCGAGTGGGCCCGCAAGACCGCCGATGCCGCCGCTGCCCGCGAAGCCAACGAAGGCGAGAAGCGCGCCAAGCTGGCCTCCGGCGTGC
>DASXKG010000593.1:0-2188 GCA_036496965.1 Variovorax sp. | reverse complement strand
TGCTCCCACTGGATCTTGAAGCCGTTGTCGTAGACCTGCGAATCCGGAATCTCCTGCCACTGGTCGAAGAAGTTCATCGTCTGCTGCTCGTCCGGGTTCCATACCGGCCGCGGCGTCGCCACGCGCGATTGCGCGCGGCAGGATTGCAGGCCGGCCACCGCCGAGCCGTCGGTGCCGTCGACATGGAAGGTCACCAGGTCGTCGCGCCGCACGCGCGTCACCCAGCTCATGTTGATCTGCGCCACCACCGGCTCGCCGTTGTGGCCGGTGAGCTGGCAGGTGGCATAGGCGGCGTCGTCGGCGGTCGCCGGGTAGGGCTGGTCGTTCTCGTCCCAGCGCTTCGGGATGTGGGTGGTGCCGAGGCAGGACACCGACTGCACGGTGCCGAACAGGTTGTCCAGCACATAGCGCCAATGGCACATCATGTCGAGGATCATGCCGCCGCCATCTTCCTTGCGGTAGTTCCAGGATGGGCGCTGGATCGGCTGCAGGTCGCCCTCGAACACCCAGTAGCCGAATTCGATGCGCACCGAGAGCATGCGGCCGAAGAAGCCGGCGCGGCGCAGCATGTCGAGCTTGCGCAGGCCGGGCAGGAAGAGCTTGTCCTGCACCGCGCCGTGCTTGAGCCCCGAGCCTTCGGCCAGGCGCGCGATCTCGACCGCCTCGGCCAGGTTGGTGGCGATCGGCTTCTCGCAGTACACATGCTTGCCGGCGCGGATCGCCTGGGCCAGCAGGGCGGGGCGCATCTGGGTGGTGCCGGCGTCGAAGAAGACGCTGTCGTCCTTGTTGGCCAGGGCGGCCTCCAGGTCGGTGCCCCAGCGGGCCACGCCATGGGCCTTGGCCAGGGCCTCGATCTTCCCGGCATGGCGGCCGATCAGGATCGGGTCGGGCATGACCTTGTCGCCGTTGGCGAGCGTGACGCCGCCCTGCTTGCGGATCGCGACGATGGAGCGGATCAGGTGCTGGTTCATGCCCATGCGTCCCGTGACGCCGTGCATGATGATTCCGATTCGTTGTGGGGCCATGGGGGGTTCCTTCCGGGTTGTCAGGCGCTGGCTCAGGCGCGGCGCAGGGGTTGCAGGGTGGTCCAGTCGGGAT
The DNA here is from genome assembly GCA_036496965.1 of Variovorax sp. Lineage (GTDB taxonomy): Bacteria > Pseudomonadota > Gammaproteobacteria > Burkholderiales > Burkholderiaceae_C > Variovorax. The sequence goes on along the minus strand of DASXKG010000593.1, from coordinate 1,090 downwards.
GGGCGCGGGCGGCGAAGCCCGGTGCATCGAGCGAGCGCAGGTCGATGCGGCCGTGGTCGATGGCCAGGCGCGCGTTGGCAGCGCCTGCCGCCTGGTAGAGGCCGGGCTGCGCCGCCAGGAAGGCCCGGGCCTCGGCCGCGCCGGCGCCCTGGCCGGCGAAGCCGTCGACATAGTGGTGGCCGTTGCGCTCGACATGGCGAAGGCCGATCAGATTGACCAGCGCCAGGTCCTGCTGCACGGCCAGGCCGGCCTGGGTCGTCAGGTCTTCGGCGGACATGAAATAGGGCCTGCCGCGGCCTTCGGCCTCGGCGCGAGCGTTCAGCTGCCGGCAGCGCGCGGCATTGAGCAGCGAACGGTAGATGCCCTTGCAGTCCTTGCTCGACACGCCGGTATAGCCGTGGCCGAGCGCCTGGGTGAAGGCGTCCAGCGTGCTGTCCGATTCGTCGATCAGCACCGGCCGCATGGCCGCCAGTGGGCGCATGTCGCTGTCGAGCGCGGTGGCGCGCGGCAGTGGTTGCTCGATGTAGAGCGTGGCCGCGGCCAGCCGCTGCAATGCGGGTGTCGCCTGCACGCGCTGCCAGAACGCGGCCGCGGCGGCGGCATCCTGGAACTGCTCGTTGCCGTCCAGCGTGACGACGTAGTCCGGGACGCGCTCGAGCACCTGCGCGATCCGTGTCAGGCGGTCGATGTCGGGCTCGGCGTCGCCGCAGACCTTGAGCTTGAAATAGTGGCAGCCGGTGGCGGCAACGACTTCTTCCAGCGTCTCGGGCAGGCCGTCGCCGACCCGCTGCTTCAGGTCGGCGGCGCTGATGGCATCCACCAGGCCGACCGTGTGGCGCAGCGCGATGTCGGGGGCGGGCCGGAGAGCGGCATGGAAGGCGTCGAGGTCGAAGTCCGCCAGATCGGGCGCGAGCCGCGCGTCGATGCCCGGCAGATTGGCCTGCACTGCCTGGTAGAAGGAACGATCGCTGGCGCGGCACAGTGCATCGAGCAACGCACGATCGACCAGCGCCGGCCCGAAGCAGGCGACCAGGGGGTTGAGCTGCTGCGCCGCGCCGGCGGCGATCTGCTCGGCGTAGTGCGCCGCGAA
>DASXKG010000592.1:0-4642 GCA_036496965.1 Variovorax sp. | reverse complement strand
CCATGGAATACACCCGACTCGGCCGCACCGGCCTCAAAGTCTCCAAGATCTGCCTGGGCTGCATGAGCTTTGGCGACCCGAAACGCGGCACCCATGAATGGAGCCTCGACGAAGAGGCCAGCCGGCCGCTGATCCGCCAGGCGCTCGAGGCCGGCATCAACTTCTTCGACACCGCCAACATCTATTCGGACGGCACCAGCGAGGAATTCCTGGGCCGTGCGCTGCGCGATTTCGCGCGCCGCGAAGAGGTGGTGATCGCCACCAAGCTCAACAGCGCCATGCGCAAGGACCCCAACGCCCAGGGGCTGTCGCGCAAGGCCGTGATGACCGAGATCGACCACAGCCTGAAGCGCCTGGGCACCGACTACGTCGACCTCTACCAGATCCATCGCTTCGACTACGGCACACCGATCGAGGAAACGCTGGAGGCGCTGCACGACGTGGTCAAGGCGGGCAAGGCGCGTTACATCGGCGCCTCCTCGATGTATGCCTACCAGTTCAGCAAGGCCCTGCACCTGGCCGAGCGGCACGGCTGGACGCGCTTCGTCTCGATGCAGAACCACTACAACCTGATGTACCGCGAGGAAGAGCGCGAGATGATGCGGCTGTGTGCCGAGGAGGGCATCGGCGTCATTCCCTGGAGCCCGCTGGCGCGCGGGCGCCTGGCGCGCGAATTCGAGGCCGAGACCTTCCGCACCCAGACCGACAAGTTCGGCCAGCAACTGCACAAGACCCTGGGCGAGGCCGATCGCCGCGTGATCGAGGCGGTCGGTGCGGTGGCCGCCGCGCGCGGCGTGCCGCGGGCGCAGGTGGCATTGGCCTGGGTCGCGCGCAAGTCGCCGGTGACGGCGCCCATCATCGGCGCCTCCAAGCCCCGGCATCTGGAAGATGCGCTGGCCGCGCTCTCGCTGGCGCTGAGCGCCGACGAGATCGCGGCGCTCGAGGCCCCCTACGTGCCGCATGCAGTGGCCGGCTTTTCCTGAAGGGCCCGCACGCTGCATGGTCGAACTGTTCAAGAATCCGCAAGCACCCGGCGCCACGGCAGCGCCGCGGCCCGCCGCCAGCGTGGTCCTGCTGCGTGACGGCGGCGACGGAATCGAAGTGCTGATGCTCAAGCGGCACGGGCTGTCGGACGTGCTGGGCGGCGCCTTCGTGTTCCCTGGCGGCAAGGTCGATGCCAACGATGCCGCGCTGCACGCGGGGGATCATCTCGATGCCCCGGCGCAGCTGCTGCACCAGCGCCTGGGCGAAGCCGGCGTGGACGAGGCCACCGCGGCCGGGCTCTACGTGGCGGCGATCCGCGAGACCTTCGAGGAGTCGGGCCTGCTGCTTGCGCATGGGCTGTCGCCCGATGCCGCTGCCGAAGCCGCGGCCCGCCTGCGCGATGGCGTGGCCTTCAACGCCATGCTCTCGGCGCTGGGGCTGCGGCTGCAGTGCGGCGCGCTGGTGCCGTGGTCGCGCTGGATCACGCCGCCGGGTTCGCTCAACAAGCGCTTCGACACCCGCTTCTTCGCCGCCCGGGCGCCGGCCGACGGCGTGGCGCGCCATGACGGCCGCGAAACCACCGAGACGGTCTGGCTGCGCCCGCGCCCGGCGCTGCAGAGCTACTGGGAGGGCGCCATGCCGCTGGCACCGCCGCAGATCATGACGCTGGCCCACCTGGCGCGCTACGACAGCGTGGACCAGGCCCTGGCCGACGCGCGCAGCCGGCCGCCGGCGCTGGTCGAGCCGCACATCTTGTTCGAAGGCGACATGCGCGTCATGTGCTATCCGGGCGATGCCGAACATCCGGTGGCCGCGCGCGCCATGCCGGGGCCGCTGCGCCTGGTCATGCGCAACCAGCGCATCGAGCCGATGGACGGGTTCGAGGCCTTCTTTCGCTGAGCCGGGGACGGCGCTGCGCGCGCCGATCGCGCCGCTGCGCAGGCCGAGCCTGACTGCGCCCTGAACGAGGTCTTGCCAGCCGCCGAGCCCTGGCACAACATCGGGGGGCACAACGAGGGCCCTTCATGACGACATCTTCATCCGCGGTCGGGCAGGCGGGCGGTCCTGGCGATCCGGCGCATGCGCGGGTCGCGCTTCCCGGGCTGGCGCTGGCCGCGGTCGGAGTGGTCTTCGGCGATATCGGCACCAGTCCGCTCTACACGATGAAGACGGTGTTCGATCCGGACAACGGACTGGCGCTGGACGCCGGCAACCTGATCGGCATCATTTCGCTGATCTTCTGGTCGCTGATGGTGGTGGTCTCGCTCAAGTACGTGGTCTTGATCATGCGGGCCAACAACCATGGCGAGGGCGGCATCATGGCGCTGCTGGCACTGGCCTCCTCGTCGGTGGCCGACCGGCCGCGGCTGCGCCAGGCGCTGCTGCTGCTCGGCGTGTTCGGCGCCGCGCTGTTCTATGGCGACGGCGTGATCACCCCCGCCATCTCGGTGCTCAGCGCGGTCGAGGGGCTGGAGATCGCGGCCCCGAAGCTGGCACCCTACGTGATCCCGATCACCCTGGCCGTGCTGGTCGGATTGTTCGTGGCACAGAAATGGGGCACGGCCGGCATCGGTGCGGTGTTCGGGCCGATCATGGTGGCCTGGTTCGGCGTGCTGGCCGTGACCGGGATCATCCCCCTGCTGAGCACGCCGGCGATTCTGGCAGCGCTCAATCCCTTCGAGGGCCTGGCCTTCTGCGTGCGTCATGGCTGGCTGGCCTTCGTCGCGCTCGGCTCCGTGGTGCTGGCGCTCACCGGGGCCGAGGCGCTCTACGCGGACATGGGACATTTCGGGGCGACGCCGGTCCGGCTGTCGTGGTTCCTGCTGGTGTTTCCCGCCCTGGCGCTGAACTACCTGGGGCAGGGCGCGCTGCTGCTGGCCGACCCCAAGGCGCTGGAGAACCCGTTCTTCCGCCTGTTCCCGCCCTGGGCGCTGGTGCCGATGGTGGTGCTGGCGACGGTGGCGACGGTGATCGCCTCGCAGGCGGTGATCTCGGGCGCCTACTCGATGACCAAGCAGGCGATCCAGCTCGGCTTCCTGCCGCGCATGAGCGTGCACCACACCTCGGACCGGCAGATCGGCCAGATCTATGTGCCGGCCATCAACTGGATGCTGCTGGCCGCCGTGATCGCGGCCGTGATCGGCTTCGGCTCCTCGACCGCCCTGGGCGCGGCCTACGGCATCGCGGTCACCGGCACCATGCTGATCACCACCTGCCTCACCTTCTATGTCATTCGCTACGCCTGGCACTACAACTGGCTGCTGTGCGTGCTGGCGACCGTGTTCTTCTTCGTGATCGACGTCGCCTTCTTCTCGGCCAACCTGCTGAAGATCGTGCAGGGCGGCTGGTTCCCGCTCTTGGTGGGGATGATGATCTTCACCGTCATGGCGACCTGGGGCCGCGGGCGCCAGATGATGCTGGACGAGGCACGGGTGCGCGCCGGTGCCACGCCGCTCAAGCCCTTCATGGACGACCTGCTGGCGCGTTCCCCGGTGCGCGTGGCCGGCACGGCGATCTTCATGTCGATCGAGCCCGACGTGGTGCCGCATGCCTTCCTGAACAACCTCGAGCACAACGCGGTGCTGCACGGCCGGGTGCTGTTCGTGACCGTCACCGTGGAGCAGGTGCCGCGCGTGCCGGCAAGCGAACGCCTCTCGGTGAAGCCGCTGGCGGCCGATTGCTACCAGGTCATGATCCGCTACGGCTTCAAGGACGAGGTCGACGTGCCGCTGGCGCTGCAGAGCTGCGGCGCGCACGGCATCGTGCTCGAGCCGTCGCGCAGTTCCTACTTTCTCAGCCGCGCCACGGTCGTGCCCACGCTGGGCGAAGGCATGCCGATCTGGCGCGAGAAGCTGTTCGCCACCATGGCGCACAACATCGGCAACGTGGCCGACTACCTGAAGCTGCCGGCGAACCGGGTGATCGAACTGGGCACGCGGGTGGAGATCTAGGCTCGCGGCCTTGTCGTGCGCTCTTGCGCGCCCAACCGGGCGGACGGACACTCGCGTCCATGCTGTGCCCGAATTGCAGCCACCCGAATTCGCAGGCGGCCAGGTTCTGCGAAGCCTGCGGCACGGCGCTGCGTCGCCAGTGCCGCCAGTGCGGGCATGCGCTGTCGGCGGAGGCGAAGTTCTGCAGCGAATGCGGATGCGCGGTGAATGTGGCGCCCAGTCCCGCGGCACCTTCTTCGCCGCCTGTGGCCGCCTCCGTGGCCTTGCCGCGCGACATCGTGGTGCCCGCCGGCGCCAGCGCCGACCGGCGCCAGGCCGCCGTGCTCTTTGCCGACATCTCCGGCTATACCGCGCTGTGCGCGCACAGCGATCCGGAACAGGTCCGGGAGATGCTCGGGCGCTTCTTCGATGCGATGGACCGCGTGGTCGAATCCTATGGCGGCCGTGTGCTCGACCGGGCCGGAGACGCGGTCATGGCGGTATTCGGGGCCCCGATCGCGCACGGCAACGATGCCCAGCGTGCGCTTCGCGCCGCCTTCGCGATGCATGTCGCGGCCGCCGGTGTCGTGGATTGCAGCGGTGCGCCGCTCAGGCTGCACATCGGTGTGGCCCGGGGCGAGGTGGTGGCCGCGGTCATCAGCGGCGGCGGCAAGGACAAATATTCCGTCACCGGCGAGACGGTCAACCTGGCCGCCCGGCTCGACGCA
>DASXKG010000591.1:0-3426 GCA_036496965.1 Variovorax sp. | reverse complement strand
CGCATCGGCAGCCGCGAGGTCGGCGATGGTGCGTGCCACCCTCAGGGCGCGATGCGTGCTGCGCGCCGACCAGCCCAGCCGGGTCGCTGCCTGGTGCAGGAAGCTGAGCACGGCAGGCGCGAGCGCCGCATGGCGGTCGATCTCGGCGCCTTGCAGCGCCTGGTTCGGCTTGCCCTGGCGCGCGAGTGCGCGTGCGCGTCCCGAGGCCACGCGCGCGCGAATGGCGGCGCTGTTTTCGCCGGCAGGCGCTTCGAGCAACTGCTGCGCCGACACGGCGGGGACCTCGATGTGCAGGTCGATCCGATCGAGCAGCGGGCCGCTCAGCTTGCCCTGGTAGCGCGCCACCTGGTCCGGCGTGCAGCGGCAGGCCTTCAGGCTCGAACCGAGAAAACCGCAGGGGCAGGGATTCATTGCGGCGACCAGCTGGAAGCGGGCCGGAAACTCGGCGCGCCGCGCGGCGCGTGAGATGGTGATCTGGCCGGTCTCCAGCGGCTCGCGCAGCGCTTCCAGGGCGGAGCGGGCGAACTCGGGGAATTCGTCGAGGAACAGCACCCCGCGGTGCGCCAGCGATATCTCGCCCGGCCGAGGCGGCGATCCCCCGCCCACCAGTGCCACCGCGCTCGAGGTGTGGTGCGGGCTTGCCGTGGGGCGCTGCATCCATTGGCCGATCGCGAAGCGCCCGGCCAGGCTGGCGACGGCCGCGCTCTCGAGCGCCTCGTCCAGCGCCATCGCGGGCAGCAGGCCGGCGAAGCGCTGCGCGAGCATCGACTTGCCGGCACCGGGCGGCCCGACCATCAGCAGGCTGTGCTCCCCTGCCGCGGCGATCTCGAGCGCGCGCCGTGCGCCGGCCTGTCCCTTGACGTCCGCAAGGTCCGGCTGGTGCGCGGCCGGCCCGGGCAATGCAGGCTGGATGCGCGCCCAGCCCTCGCCACCGGCCTCGTCCGCGTCGAGCGCCGGCGCCTCGGCCGCACGGAATTGCCGCACCACATCGAGCAGGTGGCGCGCGCCATAGACCTCGGCACCCGGGACCAGCGCGGCTTCCTGCGCGCTCTCGGCCGGGAGCACCAGCCGCGTGTCGATGCCGCGGGTATGCAGCGCGAGCGCCATGGCCAGCGCACCACGCACGGGCCTGAGCTGCCCCGAAAGAGAGAGCTCGCCGGCAAATTCATGCCCGGCCAGCCGGGTCGCGTCGACCTGTCCACTGCCGGCCAGGATGCCGAGCGCGATCGGCAAATCGAAGCGGCCGGAGTCCTTGGGCAGGTCCGCGGGTGCCAGATTGACCGTGATCCGCTTGTTGCTGGGGAATTCGAGCCCCGCGTTCTGGATGGCCGAACGCACGCGCTCGCGCGCTTCCTTGACCTCCACATCGGCGAGACCGACCAGCGTGAAGCTCGGCAGGCCGTTGGCCAGATGCACCTCGACGGTGACATTGGGCGCTTCGAGCCCCAACAGGGCGCGGCTTTGCACCATCGCAAGACTCATGGCTCTCATCCTCCCCAAGACGGTGCGTCTATTTTGTCCTTGTTGTCACAAAGTGCTTCGCCCGGTGGAATCGGCCGAAAAATCCTCTTCCTCGTTGCTTTGGCACGCTCCCTGCTTTGAGCTTGCTTTCCTACAACTTCCAAACACTCCGAGGAGCTTGCTCGATGAAGCATCGTAAAACCGCCCAGATCCTGGCATTGGGGGCCGTCGCGGCTCTGCCGCTGCTTGCCAGCGCGCAGACGGCCGACGCGACGGCCACGCCGGCCCCAGCCGCAGACGCGGCGGCGCCCGCGGCCGCCCCGGCGCCGAACCTGACGGGCAATCTCGAGCTCACCACGAACTACAAGTTCCGCGGCCAGGACCAGGACATGATCGGCCACAACAACTTCGCCAAGTCCAGCTGGTTCAAGCCCGCCGTCCAGGGCGGCCTGGACTACGTGTTCGGCGAAAGCGGCTTCTACGTCGGCAACTGGAATTCGAGCGTGAACTGGCTGTCCGGCAACTCCATCGAAATGGACTTCTATGGCGGCTACAAGATGAAGGCCGGCATCTTCGACCTCGACTTCGGCGTCTACCAGTACTATTACCCGGGCAACACCGCCGGCAACACGACCGAACTCTATGGCGCGGGCACTTACACCAACGACGCCATCGGCGCCTTCACCCTGAAGTACTCGGGCACCGTCTCGAACGACTACTTCAACTACGCCAACAGTCAGAATGTCGACAAGTCCGGCCGCGGCACCGGCTACCTGAACCTGGCGTACAACAAGGAAATCATTCCCAAGTTGACCATCAAGGCGGCTGTCGGCTACACCTTCTTCACGAGCGACATCAAGTCCTTCGGCTTCAAGGACTACGCCGACTATCTGCTGGGCCTGTCCTACGACTTCGGCAATGGCCTGTCGTTGATGGGTTCGGTGCAGGGCGGCGACCAGCAGTCGGCCTTCGCGGTGCCGACCAGCATCGGTATCCCGACCGCGTTCGGGCCGATCGGCGCCAGTACCTACTCCCCGAACACGACCCGCTTCATCCTCACGCTGACGAAGACGCTCTAGTTCCACGCATCCGCTTCCATCTGAAGGAGATACACCATGAAGTTGGTCACCGCCATCATCAAACCATTCAAGCTCGACGAAGTGCGCGAGGCACTGTCGGCGATCGGGGTGCAGGGCATCACGGTCACCGAGGTCAAGGGCTTCGGCCGCCAGAAGGGCCACACCGAGCTCTACCGCGGCGCGGAGTACGTCGTCGACTTCCTGCCCAAGGTCAAGATCGAAGCCGCCGTTTCCGACGACCTCGTCGAGCGCGTCATCGAAGCCGTGGAGAGCGCAGCGCGCACCGGCAAGATCGGCGACGGCAAGGTCTTCGTGTACGACCTGGAACAGGTCGTGCGCATCCGCACCGGAGAAACGGGCAAGGAAGCCCTCTGACCCACGCGAAAGATAGAACCCAATGAAAAAGCTCCTTGTTTCTCTCGCGCTCGGCTTGAGCGTACTCGCGGCAGGCACTGTCGCCTTCGCCCAGGCTCCGGCTGCGCCCGCGGCCGAGGCTTCGGCACCCGCCGCGGCGGCACCGGCTGCTGCGGCCCCCGCGGCTGCAGCACCCGCCGCCGACGCAGCGGCGCCCGCGGCCGCCGCACCGGCCATCAAGTTCGACAAGGGCGACACCGCCTGGATGATGGTGTCGACGGCCTTCGTGATCATGATGACCGTGCCCGGCCTGGCGCTGTTCTACGGCGGGCTGGTGCGCAGCAAGAACATGCTGTCGGTGCTGATGCAGGTCATGGTCACCTTCTCGCTGATCGTGGTGATCTGGCTGATCTACGGCTACAGCCTGGCCTTCTCCGAAGGCAATCAGTTCATAGGAGGCTTCGATCGAATATTCATGAGGGGCATCTTCGATTCCGCCACCGGCGTGTTCGCACCCGGCGCGACCTTCAGC
>DASXKG010000590.1:0-7758 GCA_036496965.1 Variovorax sp. | reverse complement strand
CCCTCACGAGAGTCTGCGGGCTTTCGAGATACGTGAACAGCTTTTCGTCAGTCCAACCCTTGTCGTCCTTGTTGACGACGTTCTGGGCATAATCCTTCATCGCGTTCGAATACTGATAGCCGGCCTGCGATGCCCCCGGCCGCCCGACGACACCAAAAAGGCTCGGGCCGATTTTCGATTTGCCCGGTTCAATCGTGTGGCAGATAAGGCACTGATTGAAGAGAACCTTCCCGTGAGCGGCATCTCCTGCCGCCATCGCTGGTGTTATCCCCCCGATCGCGGCAATCCCGGCGAGCGCAAGTATTACACGTCCAAGCGTCATAATCTTCTCGTGTCTCGTTACGTGAACCAGGCGCCGAAGCGCCTCAACAGCCAGATTAGGGCGTGGCCTCACTGGAGCCAATGGTTGACCGTGACGGCGAGGCAGATGCCGGCGGAGGGTTGCGGGTGGTCTTGTCGTAGCATGTGGCAATGCCGCGCCGACCGTTGGTCGCCGTCACGCCGGCTCGCTCACGGCGGCCATGCGCCAGAGCGCCAATCGCCTCCTCACCGTGCGACCTGGAGAGCTACGGTCCCCCTGGGAAGAATATCAGCCGGGTGAAGTGGGTGTAGTTGGATTCGAACACCATGATTGCGACGAACACCAGAACCGCGACCGGCGGGACCAGGATGGCATAGACCAGGGCCAGCCGCTCCCACGCCATGTGCATGAAGACCGCGACGATCAGCCCCGCCTTCAGCAGCATGAAGGTGATGATCAGGCCCCAGCGCAGATAGCCCTGGAAGTGGAAATAGTCGACCAGGTACGACATCGTGCTGAGCACGAACAGCAGCCCCCAGATCTTGAGGTAGAGGCTGATCGGGTGTTGCTGGGCTGTGCCGGGGTTCATGGTCGTCCTCACCAGAGATAGAACAGCGCGAAGATGAACACCCACACCAGATCCACGAAGTGCCAGTACAGGCCGGCGATCTCGACGATCTGGTAGTTGCCGCGCTTCTCGTAGTCGCCGCGGATCAGCCTGAAGGCCACGGTGAACAGGTAGATCACGCCGGCCGTCACGTGCAGCCCGTGAAAGCCGGTGATCATGAAGAACGCCGAGCCGAACTGCGCCGCTCCCATCGGATTGCCCCAGGGTCGCACGCCCTCCTGGAGGATCAGCTTGGACCACTCGAAGGCCTGCATGCCGACGAAGAGTTCGCCAAAGGTGCCGGTCACGAGCATCAGCGTGGCGGCGTTCACCCGGTCGCGCCGATAGGCGAAGTTGACGGCCATCGCCATCGTGCCGCTGCTGCTGATGAGCACGAAGGTCATGACGGCGATCAGCAGCAGCGGCACCTCCACGCCGCCGACATTGAGCGCGAACACCTCGCTCGGGTTGGGCCAGGCCGCGGTGGTCGAGACCCGCACCGTCATGTAGCCGGTGAGGAAGCAGCTGAAGATGAAGGTGTCGCTCAGCAGGAAGATCCACATCATCGCCTTGCCCCACGAGACATGGAAGGCCTGCCGATCGGAAGACCAGTCGGCGATGAGTCCGCGCCAGCCGCTCGCGGCGACGACCGGGCTCAAGGGTGCGGGCGCGACGGTTGCGGTGCTCATGGGTAGCCTCCCGGCCTCAAGTCGTGCCGCAGATGAATCGCGCCACCTCCGGCGTGACCCAGCCCAGCAGAGCGAACAGCACCAGCCACACGGCCAGCATGAAGTGCCAGTAGCGCGCGCACAGCGCGATCCGCCATGCGGCAGCGGCGGGGTCGCGCCAGGCGACCCGCGCCGTCCAGGCCCAGGCGGCCAGGCCGCCCGCCATGTGGAGCCCGTGCATGGCCGTCAGCAGATAGAAGAAGCTGCCTGCCGGGTTGCCGGCCGGCATCACCTGCGCGCTCAGCAGCACGTGCCAGGCCCAGAGTTGCACGGCCAGGAACGCCAGCGCGCAGAGACCGCCGACCAGCAGCAGGCGGCGGGTCCGGACGGGGTCGGTCCCGCGCGCTGCCGCGCTGGCGTTCTGCAAGGTCGCGCTGCCGGCCACCAGCAGCGACGAGCTGAGCCAGAGCTGCCAGGGCAGCGCGATCGCCACCGCATCGCTGCTGTCCATGCGCATCACGTAGGCCAGGACGAAGAGCGAGAACAACACGGTGGCCACGCCCATGAACGCCCACAGCCCGATGCTGGCCGCGCTGGCGTGCTCGTCGCGACGCCCGCCGCGTCGATCGCCGCCGGCGCCGCCCAGGGTTGCGCTCGAGCTCATGCCGGCGCTCCCCGGACCTCGCCCTCGCCGCGCGCCCCGGGCTCCACGCCCCCGGCCTCGGGCGGCGCGTTCTGCGCGATGAAATCCTCCGGCGCGCCCGGCACGCCGTAGGCGTAGGCCCAGCGGTAGACCACCGGCAGCCGCGGCCCCCAGTTGCCGTGGCCCGGCGGCGTCGTGGGTGTCTGCCACTCGAGCGAGGCAGCGCGCCAGGGGTTGGCGCCGGCGGGCCTGCCGCGCCAGGCGCTCCAGGCGAGATTGAAGATGAACAGCATCTGGCTCACGCCGACGATCAGCGCGATCACGGTGATGAAGGTGTTGAGGGTGAACGCCGACTGCGGGATGAACTTGTAGCCCTCGAAGTTGTAGTAGCGCCGCGGCATGCCCAGCACACCGAGGTAGTGCATCGGGAAATAGATCAGATAGGTGCCGAGGAAGGTGATCCAGAAATGCGCCTGGCCGAGCCGGTCGTCGAGCATTCGGCCGGTGATCTTGGGAAACCAGTGGTAGATGCCGCCGAAGACCACCAGCAGCGGCGCCACCCCCATCACCATGTGGAAGTGCGCCACCACGAAGTAGGTGCCGGACAGCGGAATGTCCACGCTCACGTTGCCCAGGAACAGCCCGGTCAGGCCGCCGATGACGAAGGTGCAGACGAAGGCCAGCGCGAACAGCATCGGCACCGACAGGTGGATGTCGCCGCGCCACAGCGTCAGCAGCCAGTTGTAGACCTTGATGGCCGTAGGAACGGCAATGATCAGCGTGGTGGTGGCGAAGAAGAAGCCGAAGTACGGGTTCATGCCGCTCACGAACATGTGGTGCGCCCACACGACCACGCTGAGGCCGCCGATCGCCACGATGGCCCACACCATCATCCGGTAGCCGAAGATGCTCTTGCGCGCATGGACGCTGATCAGGTCGGAGACGATGCCGAACGCCGGCAGCGCCACGATGTAGACCTCGGGATGGCCGAAGAACCAGAACAGATGCTGGAACAGCAGCGGACTGCCGCCCTTGTAGTTCGTCACCTGCCCCATCGACACCAGGGCCGGCATGAAGAAACTGGTGCCCAGCGTCCGGTCGAGCAGCAGCATCACGCCGCTGACGAACAGGGCCGGAAAACCGAGCAGCGCGAGGATGGTGGCGACGAAGATGCCCCAGACAGTCAGCGGCATGCGCAGCAGCGTCATGCCCTCGCAGCGCGCCTGCAGCACGGTGGTCACGTAGTTGAGGCCGCCCATCGTGGTGGCGACGATGAAGATGATCAGCGACACCAGCATCAGGACGATGCCGCCCTCGTGGCCCGGTGTGCCGGGCAGGATCGACTGCGGCGGGTACAGCGTCCAGCCGGCGCCGGTGGGCCCTCCCGGGACGAAGAAGCTCGCCATCAGGACCACCACCGACAGCAGATAGACCCAGAAGCTCAGCATGTTGAGGTAGGGAAACACCATGTCGCGCGCCCCCACCATCAGCGGAATCATGTAGTTGCCGAAGCCGCCCAGGAACAGAGCCGTGAGCAGGTAGATCACCATGATCATCCCGTGCATGGTCACGAACTGGTAGTAGCGCTCGGCGTTGATGAACTCGAACTGGCCCGGGAAACCGAGCTGCAGCCGCATCAGGTTGGACAGCACCAGGCCCACCACGCCCACGGAGATGGCGGTGCAGGCGTACTGCACCGCGATCACCTTGTGGTCCTGGCACCAGACATAGCGCGTCAGGAAGGTCTGCGGCGCGTGGTGCGCGGCCTCGTCGGCGTACGAGATGGCGACTGCCGTGGACGAAGGAGGGGTCATCGCTGCGCCTTCTGTTCGGTTGCAGCCTGCGCCGGCAGGCTGCCGAGACTCTGGATAAAGGCCACCAGCGCGGCCAGTTCTTCATCGCTCATTTCCAGCTTGGGCATGACCGGTGCGAATCCCTTGACCTGGCGCGCCTGCGGATCGCGGATGAAGCTGCGCAGATAGCTTTCGTCGACCCGGGCGGTGGAACCGTCGTTCATGGTTTCGGTCTTGCCGTACAGGCCCTTCCAAGTCGGGCCCACGCGCGGAGTGCCATCGATCGTGTGGCAGGCCACGCAGCCCTTGGCATCCGCCAGCGCGCGGCCCTGCTCGATGCGCGCGCCGACGCCGCCGGCTGCCTCGCCGGCCGGGACGGCAGGCGCCTTGACCTGCGTCTTGGCGAAGGTCGGCTGCGCCGCAAGCCAGGCCTGGAAGCTCGCCTCGTCCTCCACCACCACGAAGCCGCGCATGTTGGGATGGCCCACGCCGCAGAGCTGGGCGCAGAGCGCTTCGTAGCGGCCCGCGACGGTCGGCGTGAACCAGAAGCGGCTGATCTGCCCCGGCACCATGTTCATCCGGGCCCGGAACGGCGGTACGAAGAAATCGTGCAGCACGTCGTTGGAGCGCAGCAGCACCAGCACCGGCTTGCCGAGCGGCAGATGCACCTCGTTGGCGACGATCAGGATGTTGTCCTGGCCGGCCGGATCGGCGGGGTCGAGCCCGAACGGATTGCTGGGGCTGACGAAGCGCGCGTCGCTGGCGCCCAGCTTGCCGCCCGCGCCCGGCAGCCGGAAACGCCATTGCCATTGCTGGCCCAGCACCTCCAGCACCATCGCGTCCCGCGGCTCGCTGACATAGTTCGCATACACCACCAGGCCCGGCGCCAGCAGCGCCATGATGCCGACGGTCGTGCCGCCGATCAGCCAGCGCTCCAGCTTCTTGTTCTCGGGCTCATGCGCCGCGCGGCGGCCCTCGCGGTGGCGAAAGCGCATCAGGGTATAGACGAGGAACAGGTTGATGGCGACGAAGAAGAGGCCCGTGATCACCAGCGTGATGGCCAGGGTGTCGTCCATCTCCTGCCAGTTCGAAGCCAGGGGTGTCGTCCACCACGGATTGAAAATGTGAAAGAGCACCGAGGCGACCACGATGAGCAGCAGGGCGACGGCAATGGTCATATGCGGTCCCTTGACTCTGCATCGCTCGGTCTCGTCGTTCCGCGACCCGTGCGCGCCTCAGCGAAGCGCCGGGAGCTGCGCCTCGCCCTCGAAACGGGCTTCGGGATGCGCGGTCCGCAGCAGCGCCTCGATGTCCTGCACGCGCGCGCGCGGCAGGTCCACCATCAGGAGAATCTGTCCTTGCCCGATGGCTCCCTCGAAGCGCTGCAGCTGCTGGCTCGGGATGGAAATGCCGACCATGCTGGCCGACCAGGCGCCGACCAGGCCGCCCAGGACAGCCAGCAGCGCGGCCGTTTCCCATTCGGGCTTGTCGCCCATGACTGGAAAGAACAGCGCGGCCACCAGGCCCACGACGACGCCGCAGCCACTGCCGAGCGCCCATCCTGTCTTGGCCGCGTGGACCACGTCCGAGGTCTGCCAGACGTTGGCGGCGCGCAGGCCGGTCATGTCCATGCCTTCCGGTCCGGTGAAATGAAGGTGCGCAAGGCCGACGCGCGCCTGCACCAGATCGTGCATCGCCTGTTGGGCGCTCGCCGGATCCGGCAGCAGCCAGTAAATGCGTCTCCTCATGCGACCCTCCTTTCCGTCTTGCGACAAAAAAAGGACCGATGGACGACTTATATGCCCAAGGCAGGCCGTTATCAAGTCGCCGGCCAGAGCCCACTTCAGCCGCGGCGGCGGCTTCGGCGCCCCCGGGCCTTGGCGGCAGGCCCGACAGGCGCATGCAGCTAGACTGCGGCACCCGCCTCGCGATGCAGCCCGGTTGCATCGGCGCGCAGGCGGCGAGAGGATGCCATGCCGTTACCCCGCCCCTTGTGTGCCGTGCTGCTGCGTACCGTCGCCGCAGGCCTGGTGGCCATCGCCGCATGCGGCCTGTCGGCCTGCTCGGCCCCCCGCCCCGCCGCGTCCTCGCCGCCGGGCGCGGCCGCATTGACGAGCGACCAGGTCGCCGCCCTCCTCGCGAGCCCCGACCGCAGCGATGCCGACCGGACCAACGACCTGCGCCGCAAGCCCCAGGACATGCTGGTGTTCATCGGCGTCCAGCCCGGCATGGTGGCCCTGGACTTGAGCGCCGCCGGCGGCTACACCACCGAATTGCTGGCACGCGCGGCAGGCCCCTCGGGCCGCGTCTACGGCCAGAATCCGCCGCGCAGCGCCGGGCCCGGGCCGGCCCAACCGGAAGGCGGCATGGCGACACCGACGGCGGGCACGGCGCCTCGCCCTGCGCCCGGGGGTCTGGCCGGGCGCGCGGCGCGGCTTCAGGGCGGGCACATCGTCGTCGTCACGCAGCCCTTCGAGCAGCCGGTGCCGCCCGAGGTGGCAGCCGGTGGCCTCGACCTGGTCACCGTGATGTTCAACTACCACGACCTCGGCCACATGGGGGTCGACCGCGCGCAGATGAATCGCGCCGTCTTCGCCGCGCTGAAGCCGGGCGGGCTCTACGTCATCGCCGACCACTCGGGCCGCCCGGGCACCGGCATTTCCGAATCCGGCACGCTGCACCGGATCGAGGAATCGTTCCTGCGCTCGGAGGTCGAGCAGGCGGGGTTCAAGTTGGCCAGCGAGGGCTTCTTCCTGCGCAACCCCAACGATCCGCGCGACCGCAACACGCCCGAGCCGCCGATGCCGAAGGACGAATTCGTGCTCAAGTTCGTCAAGCCCTGAGAAGGCCGCGTCCGCCGCAGCACGTCCGCTGAAGCAGTTCCGATCACCACTGCCCGGTCAAGGTATGGGTCACCAGTCCCAGCAGGCCTCTTGATTCGTGGAACAAATCCAAGATTCCAGCGCTGATGAGAAACATCGCGGGGTAAAAGATGGCCGGCCGGACGGCTTCCAGCGCAAGCAGGCGTTGCGAAACGGATGTCAGGAACCACCTCGCGTTGCAGATCCAGACGAACACCAGTCCGATCAGTGCGCCCGCGGCAAGGTCTGTCACATAGTGCAGGCCAAGGTAAGCGCGGGGCAGGAAGATGAAGAGCAACACATGCAAGACGGCGAGCGATCCCCATCGGCGCGAAACCACGCACATGCCGATGGCCAGCGCGAAGAACATCGCCGCATGATCGCTGGGCAGCGAACTGATGCGATCCCAACCCTCGGCGCCCATGCCGAACGGCAGCACGAAATCGAGCTGCGGCTCGATGAGGGGCCGCCGCCGCAATGGAAGGACATGCGTCACCCCCACCGACACGGCTGCGGCGAAGCAAGCGGCCGCCAAGGCTGAAATGATGCGGGCCCGGCGGTATTGTTGCCGCAACGGATCGCGAGCAAACCACAAAGCCCAGAAGGCAACCAGCAGCGGGCCGGCCTTGAAGAGGCCGTTGTAGGCAATCGAGACCATGAAGGCATCGAAGCGGTGCGAAACCCCTGCGTATGAATTCAGGAATCGAATCGCCCAAAGATCGATGGCGGTGACAGCATTGCGCATGGGTTGATCGAATGCTCCTCGTTGTTTGCACGAGAGCATCGCAGCGATCTCGACAGCGCCGTTGGACTTATTTCACGATTGGGACTTCCGTTCGCCGTTTGGTGCCCCGCGGGTCGAACAAGCCCCTGCGCATATCGCCT
>DASXKG010000589.1:0-1932 GCA_036496965.1 Variovorax sp. | reverse complement strand
GACGACTACGCCCACATGGTGCTGACCAACCCCTATGTGGGTGCGCGCGCCAAGTTCAAGCTGCGGCTGACGCGCTGGCTGCTGGCGCACAGCTCGCCGGGCATGGTGCGGCGCATCGGTGCGATCACCAAGTTTCCGCTCCTGAGTGCCTTTCGCCGGCTCTATCGGACCGAGGCCTGAGCACGCTTGCGCAGGGCGCTGCGAAACTGCCAGAAGCTGCGCGACGCCCAGACCTTGAGCAGGCTGGTCACGTGCCAGTACAGATGCCTGTGGCTGGTGCGGCTGGCGCGGCGCGCGTCGTGCAGGGCCAGCAGGTCCTCGGCCACCTGCAGCTTCCAGCCGGCCAGCTGGGTGCGGGCGCAGATGTCGAAATCCTCGCCGTACATGAAGAAACGCTCGTCGAAGCCGCCGATCTCGCGGTAGGCCGCGCTGCGAAACAGCATGAAAAGCCCCGGAATCCAGTGCGGCACCACCGGCCGCACGTAGCCGGGCCGCCGGCGCACCAGGATCTCGTGCGGCGTGATGATGGCGCGGTGCTGCTCGGGCGCCGCCTTGCCGGGTTCCAGGATGCGCGGCGTGAGCAGGCCGCTGTCGGGCGCCGCCTGGGCGACCAGCGGCGCCAGCACGTCGGCCGTGAAGCGGATGTCGGGGTTGAGCACCAGGAACCAGGCCGTGCCGCAGCGCGCAAAGGCCTGGTTGTGGTTGGCGCCGAAGCCCTTGGGCGCGGCGTTGTCGATGCGCTCGACCGGAAAGCCCCATTGCAGGCCGGCCAGCGCATCGGGCTCGGGGATGTTGATGGTCAGCACCACCTTGGCGATCAGGGCCTGGCTGAAGCGGTCGAGTTCCTCGATCAGCGGGCGGACCAGTTCGAGCTGCCCATGGCTCACGATCGAGACCGTGATGGAGGCGGGGCTTTGAGGAGGC
Source organism: Variovorax sp. (assembly GCA_036496965.1). Lineage (GTDB taxonomy): Bacteria > Pseudomonadota > Gammaproteobacteria > Burkholderiales > Burkholderiaceae_C > Variovorax. Next base: position 1,008 of record DASXKG010000589.1, on the reverse strand, counting down.
ATCGGCATGGTCTAATTTCGCCGGGAATTCTAGGGTTCCCGCCAGAACCTCCATGATTGCCCTGATCGTCATCAGCTTTTTCATTTCTGCCTTCGCGGTGCAGTTCTTCATGCGGCGCGCGCGCCGGCATGCGCGCCTCTATGGCTCCGACATGCCGCAGCGCTTCCACAGGGGGCATGTGCCGCGGCTCGGCGGGGCCGGGATCATGATCGGGACCGGCGTGGCCTGGCTGGTGGCCGGCGTGCCGCCCGATCCCTTCAACGTCTCCTGGCCGCTCAAGGCGGCGGCGCTGACCTTGCTGTGCATCCTGCCGGCCGTCATCGGCGGCATCGTCGAGGACATGACGCAGCAAGTGTCGGTGCGCTACCGGCTCGGCCTCACGATCGGCTCCGCGCTCCTCGTGTGCTGGGTGCTGCACCTGGGCCTGGCGCGCACCGGCATCGGCTTCATCGACGGCTGGCTGCAGTCCATGCCCTATGCGGCGCTGTTGTTTGCCGCGCTGGCCATCGGCGGCCTGCCGCATGCCTTCAATATCATCGACGGCTACAACGGCCTGGCCGGCACGGTCGCGGTGCTGGTCTGCCTGGCGCTGTCGCACGTGGCGCTGCAGGTGGGCGACCGGCAGCTGGCCGCCATGGTGCTGTGCCTGGTGGGGGCCACGCTGGGCTTCCTGATCTGGAACTATCCGCAGGGCAAGATCTTCGCCGGCGACGGCGGCGCCTACGCCTGGGGCATGGTGATCGCGCTGGCATCGGTCACGCTGGTGCAGCGGCATCCGGTGGTGTCGCCCTGGTTCCCGATGCTGCTCTTGATCTACCCGGTGTGGGAGACGCTGTTTTCCATCTACCGCAAGATGGCGCGCGGGCAGTCGCCGGGCACCGCGGACGCGCTGCATTTCCACCAGCTGATCTTTCGCCGCATCGTGCGCGTGGCCTTCGCCGACGACGAGGCACGGCAGCTGCTGGCGCGCAACAACCGCACCTCGCCCTACCTGTGGATCTTCGCCGG
>DASXKG010000588.1:0-1550 GCA_036496965.1 Variovorax sp. | reverse complement strand
CCATCGCGATGGCCTTCCTGCACCCGGTCCAGATGAATGGTCAACCCTATGTGCTGCGCGCCCTGCAGCCCAGCGAGGACCGGGTGGCGCTCGGCAGCAGCGGTGTGCGGCATCCGATCGCCCGGCTGGAGCACCTGATGACGGTGATGGGCCAATGCCTGGGCTGGGCGCAGCTGCGCGCCAGCGGACGCAGCGGCTCGGCCAATGCCGACGCGCTGATCGACTTCACTCGGGGCGCCAAGTGGCGGCGCCAGCTGATGGAGGTCGCGCGCCACTGTGCAGCCCAGGTGGAGAGCGACTGGAAGGTCTACACCGCGGCCTACGACCAGGGGGCCTTCAACCTCTGACGCGCGACGAACCGGGGTCCCGATCGGCGGCAGGCCAAGCCGGCGCTCGTGCGGTGATCCAGCAGCGCGCGCGCCGCGTACAACAACGATGACCCCCGCCCCCCAGCCCTCGGCGAACCTGCGGGTTCTCGAGCGCCCTGTGTCGACCCTGGCCCCCGGTCAGGCGTCGAAGCCGAGCGGCCAGGATCCGGCGCAGCTGCTGCAGGCGGTGGCACGGGACCAGGACCGGCAGGCCTTTGCCCTGCTGTTCAGGCACTTCGCCCCGCGCGTGAAGTCCTACCTGATGCGCGGCGGCAGCGACGAGGCCGTGGCGGAGGAACTGGTGCAGGAAACCATGGTCAGTGTCTGGCGCAAGGCGGCGCTGTTCGATGCGCGCCGGGCCGGCGCTTCGACCTGGATCTTCGCCATTGCGCGCAACCTGCGCGTCGACCGCATCCGGCGCCAGCATCTCAGGCTGGTCGACGAGCAGGACGAGGACAGCGACGATGCGATGGCCGACAGCGCGCTGCCGCTGGACGAACAGCTGCGTGCCAGCCGCCGCGAGCTGGGCGTGCGCAGCGCCATGGCCCGGCTGTCTCCCGAACAGGCGCAGATCCTGAACCTCTCCTTCTACGAGGAAGTACCCCATGCGCGCATCGCACGCGAACTGGGCATTCCGCTGGGCACCGTCAAGTCGCGCGTGCGCCTGGCGGTGAAACATTTGAGAGTCATGCTGCACGGGCTTGAACCATGATGAACAGCCATCACCCGGACGACGCCCTGCTGCTGGCCCAGGTGGCCGGCAGCCTGGCCGGCGGCCATTCGCTGCTCGTCGCCAGCCACCTCGAGGGCTGCGCCCATTGCCGCGACCGCGCGAATCTGCTCCAGGCCATCGGCGGCGCATTGCTGGAAGACCTGCCGCCGGCCGTGCTGCCGGCGCAGGCACTGGCGCAGACGCTGGCCGCCATCGATGCCGGGGTTGCGGCGCCCGCGACGCGCCTTGCACCGCCCACCGGCCGGCGCCCCGCGCTGCCGCCCGGCGCGCAGTGGCCGCGTGCCTTGCGCGGCTGCAACGCCAGCGGCTGGCGCTGGATCGCCCCCGGGACGCAGTGGAGCCGGGTCAGGCTGCCGCATGACCCGGATGCCAATGTGTTCCTGCTGCGCATGGCCGCGGGCAGGGAGTCGTCCTTCCATACCCACAGTGGCTCCGAACTGACCCAGGTG
>DASXKG010000587.1:0-2739 GCA_036496965.1 Variovorax sp. | reverse complement strand
CGCCAGGTGCGCGACGCCGTGCTGTTGCCCGACGAGGCCATCCGCGCAGCGCAACGCTGGATGTGGGACGCGCTGAAGCTGGCCGTCGAGCCTGCGGCAGCCCTGCCGCTGGCCGCGCTGCACGGCGGCGCCTGGGTGCCGCGCCCAGGCGAGAGGATCTGCCTGGTGGTCTGCGGCGCCAATGTGGATCCGGCGACGCTGAACTGACGGCGCCGCTGCGGGTCGCCGCCCGGCCGATGCCAAGGGCGCCTGCGGCCCCTTGGGACCGCGGGGGCAATGATCAGGCCGGCGGCTGTTCGCAGTTCACCATCCAGGGCACGCCGAACTTGTCTTCCAGCATGCCGAAGCCGGCCGACCAGAAGGTGGCCGCATAGGGCATCGTGACCTTGCCGCCGGCGCCGAGCGCCTTGAACAGCTGCTCGCCCTCCTTCACGTCCTTGGCCTGCACCGAGATCGTGAAGCCCTTGTAGCCCTGGAAGGGGTAGTCGGGCGGTGCGTCGGAGGCCATCAGCTTGTCGCCGCGCGCTTCGAGCGTGGCGTGCATGATCTTGCCCCTGGCCTCGGCCGGCACTTTCTCGCTCATCGGGCTTTCGCCGTAGGTCATGCTGAGCGCGATCTTGCCGCCCAGCGCCTGGGCGTAGAAGGCCAGCGCTTCGGCCGCATTGCCGTTGAAGGTCAGGTAGGCTTGCATCTCATTTCCTGAGGTTGGGTTGCGGGGAGCACGATCCTACGCCCACCTAAAATTGCGCCATGCTCGATATCACACTGTTACGCAAGGACCTGCCATCGGTCGTTGCACGCCTGGAAACGCGCAAGAAGAACCAGACCTTCCTCGACGTCGACAGCTTCAGCGCGCTCGAGGCCGAGCGCAAGACCCTGCAGACCCGCACCGAAGAATTGCAGGCGCGCCGCAACCAGCTCAACAAGCAGATCGGCCCGCGCAAGGCCAAGGGCGAACCGGTCGATGCACTCATGGCCGAGGTCAACGCGCTGAAGGCCGAGCAGGAATCTTCCGCCGTCCGTCTCGAGGCGATCCAACCCGAACTGCAGGCCTTGCTGCTGGCGGTGCCGAACCTGCCGCACGCGAGCGTCCCGGTGGGCGAGGACGAGCACGCGAACGTGGAGCTGCGGCGCTGGAGCCCGCAGGGCGGCGATGGCGCGGCTGCCACGCCGCTGGGCTTCACCGCGCGCGACCATGTCGACCTCGGCGCGCCGCTGGGCCTGGATTTCGAAATGGGTGCCAAGCTCGCGGGGTCGCGCTTCAGCGTCATGAAGGGGCCGATCGCGCGGCTGCACCGGGCGCTGGCGCAGTTCATGATCGACCTGCAGACCGGCCGGCATGGGTACACCGAGTGCTATGTGCCCTATGTGGTCAATGCCGAGTCGATGCGCGGCACCGGCCAGCTGCCCAAGTTCGAAGGCGACCTGTTCGCCGCGAAGAAGGGCGGCCAGGACGGCGAGGCGGCGCCCGACCGCGCGGCGCTCTATCTGATCCCGACCAGTGAGGTGCCGCTCACCAACTTCGTGCGCGACGAACTGCTGGCCGAGTCGCAATTGCCGATCCGCCTGACGGCGCACACGCCGTGCTTCCGCTCCGAGGCGGGCAGCGCCGGCCGCGACACGCGCGGGCTGATCCGGCAGCATCAGTTCGACAAGGTCGAGATGGTGCAGATCACCCATCCCGACCGGAGCTACGAAGCCCTGGAGGCCATGACCGGTCATGCCGAGGCGGTACTGAAGGCGCTCGAACTGCCGTACCGGGTGGTGCTGCTGTGCACCGGCGACATGGGGTTCGGCTCCACCAAGACCTACGACCTGGAGGTCTGGCTGCCGGCGCAGGACACCTACCGCGAGATCAGTTCGGTATCGAACTGCGAGGCCTTCCAGGCGCGCCGGCTGCAGGCCCGTTTCAAGAACGCCCAGGGCAAGAACGAACTGGTCCACACGCTCAACGGCTCCGGCCTGGCGGTGGGCCGCACGCTGGTGGCGGTGCTCGAGAACCATCAGAACCAGGACGGCTCCATCACCATCCCGCCGGCGCTGCGCCCCTACCTGGGCGGCCTCGAGGTGCTGCGCGCCTGAGCGGAAGGGACGGCACGTCGGTCTGCTAGAATCGCAGGCTCGACAGAGACCGGAGAGGTGGCAGAGTGGTCGAATGTACCTGACTCGAAATCAGGCGTACGTGCGAACGTACCGAGGGTTCGAATCCCTCCCTCTCCTCCAGGGTTAGCTTTTCGGCCCCGCCAGACGGGGCTTGTGCACCTACCTGGCAATCAGTCCAGTCTCGTAGTAGCCCGGGAAGAACATCTGCAGCCAGGAGTTCCACTTGGCGGCCTTGCGCACCAGGTCCGCGCGATACGAGGCGTTGTATTGCGGAGTCCGAGAGTGATAGTTGGCGGCGCGGGTCCAGATGTCGCCGCTGTCGTGGCGCAGATGTCCCTGCAAGCGCCATGCCGCCAAATCGTAGGCATAGCAGCCGGCCTTGGCAACATCGGCAGCGCTGATGCCGTACTTGCGCAGGTCGGACAAATAGGCCGTGTTGAATTGCATCGCACCTACGTCGTAGGTACCGTTGGTATTGGCGACCCATTGGCCAGGCTTGGCGCCTTCCTGTTCGGCGATCGCGAGCAGTATGTTCGGCGGCACCTGGTACTTGATAGAGGCCACGATCGAGCAAGCCAAGCGCTCGTGCAACTGCGGGGGCGCATCAAGTGTCATACCGAGTTCCTATGGAGCTGG
>DASXKG010000586.1:0-1870 GCA_036496965.1 Variovorax sp. | reverse complement strand
CCCGGCCTGACGCTGGTCGAGGCCACCGAATACGTGCCGGTCGTGCGCCATCAGAAATACCTCGAGGGGCGCGCCATTCCGCGCGAGCAGCAGGCCGTGGATGTCTGCGGCGCGGTGCTGTTTGCCTTGTCCGGCCTGTCGCGTTTCGTGACCGGCCAATTGCTTGCCGTCAACGGCGGCTTCGTGATGCATTGATTTTTTTCCACCAAGGAGATTCCCGATGAGCGACTTGTCAGAACAACAGAAGATCGATGGCGCCGACAGCACCCTGGCGCAACCTGCAGGCAGCAGCCTGGAGGCATGGATGAACAGCCGCATCGCGCGCTATTCGACCCGCAAGTACGACTGGGACGCGCTGAAGTTCCAGGCCGACCACGACCCCAAGTTCCGCCGCGCGCAGATGCGTTACGTGGGCACCGGCGGCACCGGCGTCGCCAAGGACGTCAACACCGTGCCGGCCGAGAACTTCACCTTCTCCACCATGGTGATCCCCGCCGGCCACGAAGGACCGCCTCATCTGCACACCGACGTGGAAGAAGTGTTCTTCCTCATTCGCGGCAAGCTCAAGGTGGTGATCGAGAAGGACGGCGAACGCTTCGAGACCATCATGACCGACCGCGACCTGATCTCGGTGCCGCCGGGCGTCTATCGCGAGGAGATCAACATCGGCGACGAGGACGCGCTGATGTGCGTGATGCTCGGTGCCAAGAAGCCGGTGACGCCGACCTATCCGGCCGACCACCCGCTGGCCCAGATCAAGCGCTGAGCCGTCGCCACACAGAGCCTCGCACCATGAATCGCAGCACCGACACCATGACGCCGCCGGCCGCCGAACTGGCCAGGCTGGAGGCGCACTTTCCGGCCCGCAGCGTGCCCGTGGGTGGCGCTGCGCTGGTGTCGGTGCGCGAATGCGGCAGCGGACCGGCACTGGTCTGCCTGCATGGCATCGGCTCCGGTGCGGCCTCGTGGTTCGACACCGCGCTGCTGCTGGCCGACCAGGCCCGCGTCATTGCCTGGGATGCGCCGGGCTACGGCGCCTCCACGCCGGTGGCGCCGGCCGTGCCCGGCGCGGCAGACTATGCCGAGCGCCTGCAGGCCTTGCTCGACGCGCTCGACATCGACTCCTGCGTGCTGGTCGGCCATTCGCTGGGCGCGCTGAGCGCGGCCCGCGCGGCGCGCCCGGGCTCGGCGCTGGCCGGGCGCATTGCGCGCCTGGTGCTCATCAGCCCGGCGGCCGGCTATGGCGCTGCGGGGCGCGAGGAAGCCCGCGAACGCGTACACGCCCAGCGCATGGGGAATCTGGAACAGCTGGGCATTGCCGGCATGGCCGCGCAAGGCGACCGCCGCCTGCTCTCCGACGGGGCGCATGAGACGGCCCGCCAATGGGTGCGCTGGAACATGGCGCGGCTGAACCCGGCGGGCTTTCGCCAGGCGGTCGAACTGCTCTGCGGCGGCGACTTGCTGGCCGACCTGCCGCCGGCGATGCCGGTGCGCGTGGCTTGCGGTGCGCTCGATGTCGTGACGCCGCCCGCCGGCTGCGCGCTGGTCGCGCAGCAGTGCGGCGTGGCCCTCGAACTGCTGGCCGATGCCGGCCATGCGAGCTACGTGGAGCAGCCGGCCGCGGTCGCGGCGCTGCTGCGCGATGTGCTGGCCGGCTGAATCGGATCCCATCATGACCAGCCACGAAGTCGATTCGATCGAAGAAGGCGCCGACCGCTACAACGTGCCCGCGCTCGAGCGCGGCCTGCGCGTGCTGTGCGAATTCAGCCGCGACAACCGCTCGCTGTCCGCGCCCGAACTCGCGCGACGCTTCGAGCTGCCGCGCTCGACCGTCTTTCGGCTGCTCAGCACCCTGGAGAACATGGGCTTT
>DASXKG010000585.1:0-3505 GCA_036496965.1 Variovorax sp. | reverse complement strand
CGGGTGATGCCCACGTACATCAGGCGGCGCTCTTCCTGCAGGCGCTCCAGGGTGACGTCGCTGACCTTCTCCTGCCGGCCGCCGTCGTCGTCGAGCTTGAAGGGCAGCAGGCCCTCGGTCACGCCCACCAGCATCACATGCGGCCATTCGAGGCCCTTGGACGCATGCAGCGTGGACAACGTGACCACGTTCTGGTCCCGCTCGCGTTCGCTGATGGTCGACAACAGCGAGATGGTCTGCGCCACCTCGAGCAGGCTCTTGCGTTCGCTCTCCAGCGTCGCGCCCGATGCATCGTCGATCTCGCCGCCGCAGCGCCGCGCCATCCAGTCGCAGAACTCCAGCACGTTGGTCCAGCGGCTGGCGGCGAGCTGTTCGCTGTCCTCGGCGTCGTAGAGATGCTTCTCGTAGCCGATCTCGCCCAGCCAGTCGGCCAGGAAGGCGCGTGAATCCTCGGCACCGATGGTCCGGCGCGCGCGGTACTCGAGGTCGTTGATGTAGCGTCCGAACTCGAGCAGGCCGTCCAGTGCGCGCTTGGGGATCACGCTGGGCAGCGAGGGGCTGAAGAGGGCCTCGAACAGGCTCAGCTTGTACTGGCTGGCGAAGGTGCCGAGGCTGGCCAGCGTGGTGTGGCCGATGCCGCGCTTGGGCGTGGTCACCGCGCGCAGGAAGGCCGGGTCGTCGTCGTTGTTGACCCAGAGGCGGAACCAGCCGCACAGGTCCTTGATCTCGGCCCGGTCGAAGAAGCTCTGGCCGCCCGAGACCTTGTACGGAATCTGGGCGCGGCGCAATGCCTGCTCGAAGACGCGCGCCTGGTGGTTCGCGCGGTAGAGCACCGCGAAGTCGCGGAACTCCTTGTGCTGCGGCCCTTGCGCGCTGGCGTCGCCGGCGCGCAGGCTCTGGATGCGCGCGACCGTGCGCTCGGCCTCGTGCGCCTCGGTGTCGGCATCGACGATGCGCACCGGTTCACCTTCGCCGAGCTCGCTGAACAGCGTCTTGGGAAACAGCTTCGGGTTCGGCCCGATCACGTTGTTGGCCGCGCGCAGGATGGCGCTGGTGCTGCGGTAGTTCTGCTCCAGCTTGATGACCTTCAGGTTCGGGTAGTCGAGCGGCAGCTTCCGGAGGTTGTCCAGCGTGGCGCCGCGCCAGCCGTAGATCGACTGGTCGTCGTCGCCCACCGCGGTGAAGCGGCCGCGCGCGCCGGCCAGCGCCTTCAGCACCTCGTACTGCGTGGCGTTGGTGTCCTGGTATTCGTCGACCAGCACATGGCCGAGCGCCGCCTGCCATTTCGAACGCACCGCCTCGTGCTGCTGCAGCAGCTTCAGCGGCATGCCGATCAGGTCGTCGAAGTCCACGCTCTGGTAGGCGGCCAGCCGCTCTTCGTAGCGGGCCATGATGCGGGCTGTGATGCGTTCGCTGTCGTCCGCAGCCTGCGCCTCGGCCTGGGCCGCGTTCAGGCCCATGTTCTTCCAGCGGCTGATGGTCCATTGCCAGGTGCGCGCGGTGGCGGCATCGGTGGTGCCGCCGGCATCCTTCAGGATCTTCGTCACGTCGTCGCTGTCGAGGATGCTGAAGGCCGGCTTCAGCCCCAGGGCGGCGCCGTCCTCGCGCATCATGCGCACGCCCAGCGCGTGGAAGGTGCAGATCACCACCTGCTTCGCGTCGCGGCCGATCAGTCCCTTGGCGCGCTCGCGCATTTCGGCGGCGGCCTTGTTGGTGAAGGTGATGGCCGCGATGCGCTTCGGTTCGGTGCCGGCCTGGATCAGGCGGGCGATCTTGTGCGTGATCACGCGGGTCTTGCCCGACCCCGCGCCCGCGAGCACGAGGCAGGGCCCGTGCAGGTAGTTGACCGCTTCTTGTTGCGCGAGATTGAGACCGGAGGACATGGCGGACGAAAACAAAGCCGGAATCATACTGGGGCCATCGGAGGGGCCCGATCCGGTCGATGTGCTGGACCTAGGCTGGTTCTTGCGCTAGGGCCTGCAGTGACAATCGCTCCCGTGCTGCAGATCTTCCTCGTCACCGTTCCCTTCTTCGCGTTGATTGCGGCCGGCTACGCGGCGGCGCGCGGCGCCATCCTGCCACTGGCCGCGATCCCCGGCCTGAACGCCTTCGTGCTGTATTTCGCGTTGCCGTGCATGCTGTTTCGCTTCGGCGCCGGCACCCCGATCGGGCAGCTCCTCGACGGCACGGTGGCGCTGGTGTGGGGCCTGAGCGCCCTGGTCGTGGTCGGCGCCACGGTGGCCGTCAGCCGCAACGAGCGCATCGGCTGGAACGATGCCGCCTTCGGCGCCCTGGTGGCGGCATTCCCGAACACCGGCTTCATGGGCGTTCCGCTGCTCATCGCGATCCTGGGCGCGTCGGCAGCCTCGCCGACCATGATCAGCATCGCCATCGACATGATCTTGACCTCCTCGCTGTGCATTGCGCTGTCGCGCCTCGACGGCGCGGACGAGCATGGCGCGGCGAAGGCGGTGCGGCAGGCGTTGCGCGGCATCGTGCAGAACCCGATGCCTTGGTCGATTCTGCTTGGCGGCCTGGCCTCGGCCAGCGCACTCGTGCTGCCGGGGCCGGTCGATCGGACGGTGGCCATGCTGGCCGAGGCCGCCTCGCCGGTGGCCCTGTTCACCATCGGTGCTGTGCTGGCGCGCTCGGCCCTGCTGGCGCGCGAGCACCGCGCCAGCGCCCGTGTTGCCGAGGCGATGGGCAGCAGCGCGAAGACGCCGGCGCATCAGGCCCGGCTGCGCGACTCGTGGCCGCCGGCCGCGATCAAGCTCATCGCGCATCCGCTGCTGGTCTATGGACTCGCGCGCGCGGCCATGGCGCTCGGCCTGCCGCTCGGTCGACCGGCGCTGGTGGCGATCGTCCTCGTGGCAGCGTTGCCGAGCGCCAGCAACGTGGCGATGCTGGCCGAACGCTTCGGCGCCGACAACGGGCGCATCGCCCGGATCATCCTGTGGACGACCGTGGCGGCCTTCTTCAGCTTTCCGCTGGTGGCCGGATGGTTGCGCTGAACAGGCGCCAGGCCGACGCCGGGCCGCCCCAAGGCGGCCTGCGGCCCCCTTGGGGGGCAGCGACCCACACGCAGTGGGGGAGCGTGGGGGCCAGTTATTCCGGTGTCAGCACGCCTAGCTTGTAGGGATCGGTGTCCGGCAATGCCTCGCAGCGCGACAGGTCCCGGCCCTGGGTGCCGTCGCAGTAGAAGCTGCTGTTGACCCGGCCGAACAGCGTCGGCGTCGAGGTGAAAAGCACGCCCTGATTCGGTTCCCAGTGGTCCTTCGGCGCGGCCGGTGAAGGCGCGGCTGCCGGCGCCGAGGCGGACGGTGGCGCAGCGACCGCCGCGTTGGACGCGACCAGCGTGCCCGGCGCCGGCGGACTCGGGGCATCGCCGGCGGAGGCCGTGAATTGCGCCAGCGTCTTGCTGGCCGCGCTGCCTTGCCTCGCGAGATCGCCCGGCTGCGGCCGCTGGGCCACCGGGATCAGCAAGGCGTGGACCAGGAAGCCGTGG
>DASXKG010000584.1:0-10667 GCA_036496965.1 Variovorax sp. | reverse complement strand
GATGACGTTCCAGCCGGCGCCGGCAAACAGCTTCTCGAGCTCGTCGATGATGCGGCCGTTGCCGCGCACCGGACCATCGAGACGCTGCAGGTTGCAGTTGACGACCCAGACCAGGTTGTCGAGCTTCTCGCGCGCGGCCAGCGTCAGCGCGCTCATCGACTCGGGTTCGTCCATCTCGCCGTCGCCGAACACGCCCCACACCTTTCGGCCTTCGCAGTCGAGCAGGCCGCGGTGCGTGAGATAGCGCATGAAACGCGCGTGGTAGATCGAGCTGATCGGCCCGATGCCCATCGAGCCGGTCGGGAACTGCCAGAAATCCGGCATCAGGTAGGGATGCGGATAGCTGCTGAGGCCGCGCGCGCCGCTGCCCTCGGTGAAGGCGGGCGCGGTCAGTTCCTGGCGGTAGTGCCTGAGATCGTCTTCGCTCAGGCGGCCCTCGAGAAAGGCGCGGGCATAGACGCCTGGCGCGCTGTGCGGCTGGAAGAACACCAGATCACCGCGATGGATGTCCGTGCGGGCCTGGAAGAAATGATTGAAACCGGTCTCGAAGAGATCGGCCGCGCTGGCATAGCTGGCAATGTGGCCGCCGAGTTCGCCATAGGCCTGGTTGGCGCGCACCACCATGGCGAGCGCGTTCCAGCGCATCAGCGAGGCCAGGCGTTCTTCGACCGCGAGGTCGCCGGGGAAGGGCGGCTGCGCCTCCACCGCGATGGTGTTCACATACGGTGTCGACAGTTCGGGCTCCCAGCCGATGCGCTGTGCGCGTGCCAGCCGGGCCAGTTCGTCGAGCATCCAGCGGGCGCGTTCGGGGCCGTTCGCCTCGGCCAGCGCAACGAAGGCCGCGCGCCATTCCGCGGTTTCCTGCGGGTCGGCATCGTGCAGCGAAAGGTCGATCGAGCTGTGCAGCTGATCAGAGGGAATCGGGGCGTTCATTGCTGCAATCTAGACCCTCTGTAAGGGGATGGGGTGCTGTTTCCATGACTTCATGCCAAAGCTTGCCGCATAGAATGCCGTGATTCTTGGCTTTTGCAGCATTTCATGCAACTCGATGGCATCGACCTGCGGATTCTGGACGAGTTGCAGCGCGACGGCGCACTGTCCAACGTCGAACTGGCCCGCCGCATCCACCTGTCGCCCTCGCCCTGCCTGGCGCGCGTGAAGGCGCTCGAAGCCGCGGGCGTGATCCAGCGCTATGTGGCACTGGTCAGCGCCAGCGCCCTCGGGCTCGGGCTGAACGTGTTCATCTCCATCAGCCTGAAGACCCAGAGCAAGACATCCCTGGCCGAGTTCGAACAGCGCATCGCCGAGCACGACGAGGTGATGGAGTGCTACCTGATGACCGGCGACAGCGACTACCTGATCCGCGTCGCGGTGGCGGACATCGGCGCGCTGGAGAAATTCATCCTCGAGCAACTGACGCCGATTGCCGGCATCGAGAAGATCCGCTCGAGCTTTGCGCTCAAGCAGGTGCGCTACAAGACGGCGCTGCCGTTGCCTTGAGCGCGCGCCCCGTCCTCGTGGAGCGGACCGCAGAGTTCATGTCAGCAAGGTGCGCAAAGGCGGGGCGCAAGTCGAAGCAGAACCCCGCGTAATAGGCCTTGTCCCCGCCGTCGATGAACGGCACCTCGATCGACTTGCCCTCATTTTTCCAGGCGTCGTGTCGTGCGTACCCCGACTGCACAAGGTCGGCGATCAGCTCGTCGTACTGTTGAATGCGGTAGGGACAGAAGGCGAATCCGAGGCTGTGCACGGTGAAGATGGTTCGCTCTGGATGCACCGCAGTCGTGTTCAGGATGATGCGCTTCGGCTTGCGCGGCAGCGCCGCGAGTATCTGGGGCATGCGCTCGGGCAGGAACTGCAGGCAGCCGGCGCAGAAGAGCACGTCGAATCCGCTTGCTTCCTTGTAGTCGGTGGTGAAGCCCAGTTCGTCGCCGATACCGCGCTCCGCGGCGATCTCGCGGCCGGTCTGGACGACCCCGGCGACGTCGCAAACCCTCCAGCGCATATCGGGCGGATAGTTGATCGCGCGTCGATACGCGTAGTACTTGATGGCGGCATGCCCACCGAGGTCGAACACCGATCGCAGTCCATCCTCGAACGACCGGGCCAGCCAGAACAGCGCCGGGTAGTCGAAGAAGAAGATCTGCTGGCTGAACTGACGGCGCGCCTCCCCCGCGTTGTCGAAACCGATCGGCTTGGACTTCGGCGCCGCCGCCGTGGCGGCCTCGAAGCTCTCGTAGGAGCCCATGAAAAGATGTTCGCTGATGTTGTCGATGAACTTGCGGCGGTAGGCCGCTTCGCTCATCTGGCGCAGGGGTTGCAGGTCGGCACGCATCGGTTCAGGCAGTACGCCATCGGCATGTGGCTCGCTTCTTTCATCGTCGACTGCGTGTCCATGCCGCTGATCAGGCGGTACGGTTTCGGCCTGCTTTCCTTTTGCCACGAAGTAAAGGCCTGCAAAGCCGGCGAAAGACCGCTCGCGATGTCCCGGCAAGTAGAGGGATCGCTCGTGGATCGCCCATTGGTCGCGAAGCGTGTAGCCAAGAGCCTCGATGTCCTCGATGAAGCGCCTGCGGTTGTAGACGTGCAGCGGGGAAAAGCAGCCTCCACCGAGGTTTTGCGTTGTGACGAAGTCCTCGCCATCGTAGAGCGGCAGCTTGTTCAGCAGGATATGCCTAGGTTGCACTGCGCAACGCTTGAGCAGATCGCTGGTGCGCGCGTCTTCGAAGTACTGGATGGCGCCCACCGAGATCCACACATTCACATCGGAAAGAGACTGTGCGAGGTCGTCGGTAAAGCTGAGGGCGCTGGCGCTTGTCGTCGCAGCCAGGTCCCGCCCTATGGCTACCATGGCGGGCACCTCGGCCACTCGCCACGCCAGATTCGAAGGCATGTCCACATAGCGCCGATAGCCGTAGTAGTGAACGCCGACCGAACCGCCGATATCCAGTACGGTGGTGGCGCCGTCCCGGAATGCGCGTTCGAGCCACCACATGACCGGATAGTCGTACTCGAAGACCGTCTTGCAGTGCACCTCGAGGTAGCTTTTGGCCAAGGCGGGGTGATCGAACTCGGGACTGGGAGGCAAAAAAGCCCGTGCGGCCGCAAAACTGTCGAACACGCCAAAATAGGCGCAGAACCCGGCTTCCGAGAGGAATTGCTTTCGCTTCCATCTCAAGAATGCCGGACGTGCAATGGGACCTTCCAGAATTTGGCGGGCTAGCTGAAGCGTGCTCTGAACTGTCATTTGTGTGTCCTCCAGCCGATCGCAACGGTACGAAGGTCAGCGATGACGAATGTGCCCGACACAAATCGCTCCTCGCAAATAAACGAAAGTACTACTGTATTGCCAGAAGAAAGCAGTCCGGGGCGCTTTTCGGCATATGCCGAAAAGAAGAGGCTACTGGGCCGACTTGGGCCAGAGCGCCCACAGCCGCAAGGGCTGGTTCATCCGCGCCGCAATGCGCCCGGCATCGGCCCCGGTCCCCGCAAAATAGTCCGCCCGCACCGCGCCGACGATGGCGCTGCCGGTGTCCTGCGCCACCACCAGCTTGGCCAGCGGCACGGCGGGGCCGGGCGACGCCAGCCACACCGGCGTGCCATAGGGAATGCTGTCGCGATCGACGGCGATCGAGCGGCCGGGCGTGAGCGGCACCCCCTGCGCGCCGACCGGGCCCGACGAAGCATCGACCTCGCTCAACGGCTCCTCGCGGAAGAACACGTAGCGCGGATTGCTCCACATCAGCTGCGACAGCCGCTGCGGGTTCTGCGCCAGCCAGAGCTTGGTGTCGTCGGGCCAGAGGCTCACCTTCGCCACGCCCTGGCTCTGCAGCCACTGTTGCACGCTGCGGTAGGGCTGCTCGTTGGTGGCCGCGAAGGCCAGCCGGACCATGTGCTGTGTGCCGTCGGGCTCGGTGATGTGCAGCCGCCCCGAGCCCTGGATGTGCAGCATGAGCACGTCGATCGGATCGGCCAGCCAGGCGATCTCGCGACCGCGCAGCGCCGCCTGGGCCTGGGGCAGCGTGTCGATCTCCTGGCGCGTGTACCAGGGGCGCCTGGGCACCAGGCCCGCGGGCGCCTGGTAGAGCGGATAGATGTAGGTTGCGTTCGGCTGCCGCGAGGCTTCGAACACCGGTTCGTAGTAGCTGGTGAGCTTGCCGTCGCTGACGCCGGCGATCGGCTCGACTCGGAAGGGCTGCAGATGCTGCACCATCCATTCGCGCTGCTCGTCGGGCCCCGCGAGCACCATCTGGCGAACCTCGTGGCACAACGGCGCGATGGCTGCGTTCGGCCGCGCGCAATTGGCGATCATCGCCACCCAGCCTTCATGCATGGCATCGTCGTTGAAGCCCGGCAACTCGGACCAGGGCACCGGCGTCCAGCGGCTCTTGGGGTGGGCCAGCGATCCGGTCAGCGGGCCCAGGTCACGCGGCGGCACCAGGCCCGGCTGGGCGGTCGCCGCTTCGTCGGGCACGCGGGAGCTGAAACTGCAGCCGGCCAGCGTTGCTACGATCGCGAGGCACACCAGCCACAGGAGTCCTTTTTTCATGGGTCTGATTTTGCTTGAAGCCCTCGCAGCGGGAATCGTCTTCGTCCTGATCGTCTGGTGGACGATGTTCTCGGGGCGCAAGGGCGGCGAATTGCGCGTCGACGACGCCGATGACGCCGGCGACGACAAGGCGCCGCCCCCCGCCGAGCCTTCGCAGCGCCACTGACGGCGCAAGCGGCGAAGCCATCCTCGAATCCGATCCAGGAGCACATCGACCATGCGGAAATTCGTCCTTGCCGCCGGCGCCGCGGCCCTCGTCCTTGCGGGCTGCGCCAGCGTGAAAGACACCGAGCGCAGCACTGGCGCCGGCAGCAAGCCCAGCCCCATCGAGGCCGGCAAGGCGGCCGGCGCGGCCGCCGGCTACCTGTGGTCGCAGCGCATGGAAGACGAGAAACGACAGATGCAAGCCGCGACCCAGGGCACCGGCGTGATGGTGAGCCAGACACCTGCCAACGAACTCAAGCTCGTCATTCCGAGCGACGTCTCTTTCGAGGTCGGCCGTGCGGTCATCCAACCCGAGTTCGCGCCGGTGCTCGACCGTTTCGCCGCCGGGCTGCGCAACGACCCGATGGTCGAGATCCGCATCATCGGCCACACCGACAGCACCGGCACCGACGCCATCAACCTCCCGCTGTCGAGCCAGCGCGCCGCCGCGGCGCGCGACGACCTGGTCGCACGCGGCGTGCCGGCCGGCGCGATCCGCATCGAAGGCCGCGGCGCGCGCGAACCGATCGCCGACAACGCCACGGCCGCAGGCCGGGCGCAGAACCGCCGCGTCGAGATCTACGTCGGGGAACGTCCGCCTACAAGCCCCTGAGCAGGTTGGCCAGCTCCACGGCCGACTTGACCTCCATCTTCTCGAACACACGCGCGCGATGCACTTCCACGGTGCGCACGCTGATCGAGAGCTGGTCGGCGATCAGCTTGTTGGGCAAGCCCTCGACCACGCAGCGCATCACGTCGCGTTCGCGGTCGGTCAGCTCGGCCACATGGCGCTTGAGTTGCTGACGCGCGCGAAGGGCCTCGACCGCGCGCAACGAAGCGCCGAGCGCATGCTCGATGCGGTCGACCAGCGCATTGTCGGAAAACGGCTTCTCGCAAAAGTCGAAGGCGCCGCGCTTCACCGCATCGACCGCGGTCGGCACATCGGCGTGGCCGGTGAGGAAGATCACCGGCATGATGTCGAGCAGGCCGCGCTCGGCCAGCCGGTCGAACAGCACCAGGCCGCTGGTGCCGGGCATGCGCACGTCGAGCAGCAGGCAGTGCGGCTGGTCGGACATCGGCACCTCGGCCAGGCGGGCCTCGAAGGCCTCGGCGCTTGCGAAATGCTCGCTCGACAGCCGGCGCGAGCGCAGCAGCCAGGCCAGCGCCTCGCGCACGCTGGCGTCGTCGTCAACGATGTAGGTCAGGGCATCGATCAGGGGTTGCATCTCGTGGGGCAACATTCAAACGGTGGGAAGCGTAAAGCGAAACACCGTGCCCCGCGGCTGCAGCGGCTCGAAGGTCAGCGCACCGCCGTGCTGCTCGACCACCGTGCGGCACAGGCTCAGGCCAAGCCCCATGCCGTCGGAGCGCGTCGTGAAGAAGGGCGTGAACAGGCGTACCGCCACGTCGGCGCCGATACCGCAGCCCCCATCGCTCACGGAAAACTCGAGCCAGCGGCGGCCGTCGGACGCCGCTGCGCGCGCGACCCGCAGGTGCAGCACGCGGTCGGCGAGCCCGGGCGCGTCCATCGCCTGCATGCCGTTGCGTGCCAGGTTCAGCAGCAGCTGCTCGACCAGCGTGCGATCGCAGAAAAGCCTGGGCAGGTCGGCTTCGAGCTGGACCTCCACCCGCACGTTGAGCTTGCGCGCCTGCAGTTGCACCAGCGGCAGCACGGCATCGATCAGGGCCTGGGGCGCGATGGCCTCGCGCGTGCGGTCGCGCCGGCGCACGAAGTCATGCACGCTGCGGATCACCTGGCCCGCGCGGTCGGCCTGCTCGGCGATGCGCCGCATCGCCATGGCCAGTTCGGCGTTCTCTCCTTCCGGCGCGGGCCCGTCGGCATGCAGCAGATTCAGCGAGCCGCTGGCATAGCTGGCGATCGCCGCCAGCGGCTGCGTGAGTTCGTGGCTCAAGAGCGATGCCATCTCGCCGACGGTGGCCAGCCGCGCGCTGGCCTGCAGTCGCTCCTGGGTCGCGCGCGAGAGTTCCTCGATGCGGCGCTGCTCGCTGATGTCGATGAAGGCGCTCATCCAGCCGGTCTGCGCGCCGTAGGCGTTGATCAGCGGCGCCTCGAAGATGAGCACCGGAAAACGCCGGCCGTCCTTGTGCATGAAGACCGATTCGAAGCCTTCGCGCGGCGGCACCGCGCCGGCCATGCGCACCGTCTGGCGGCGCTGGTATTCATGCGCCAGGTCGGTCGGCCAGTAGGGCGCCTCCATGTCGCTGCGCATCAGTTCCTCGGCGCTGAGGCCGACCATCTCGCAGAAGGCCGGATTCACGTAGGTGATGCGACCCTGCAGGTCGCGTGCGCGCAGCCCGGTGATGACCGAGTCCTCCATTGCCTTGCGGAAGGCCAGCGCGTCGGCCAGGTCGTGTTCGACGCTCTGGCGCCGGCGCGTATCGCGCGCCAGCAACACCAGCACCGACACCAGCGCGATCGAGATGGCGGTGACCAGCGCGGTCAGCATGTTGGGGAAGAGGTCCGGTACCGCGCGCCAGCCATCGACGCGCAGCATCAGCGTGGCGCCCGGCAGGTCGATCGGCTGCTGCGCGCTGAACACCCGGGTCCCGACGCGGCGCGGCGTACCGATCGCGACCAGCCGCGTGCCGTCGGCTTCGGTGAAGGCGACTTCCTGGCCGCGGCTCAGGATCGGCGCCACCAGCTCGCTGAGCACGTCACGCAGCGAATAGGCGGCCACCAGGTAGTCGCCGCCTTCGATCGCCATGCACAGTTCCAGCACCTCGAGCCCGCTGCCCTGGCCGGAGGGCACGTAGTGGCTCGGCGCATAGGCGGCCGTGCCGAACTTGCGCGCAGACTCGCAGGCGAGCGCGATGTCGGGTTGCCCGGGCCCGCGGCTGCCTTCGTCGAACACGCGCCGGCGATACGGCGTGTCGACCTCGGCCAGCGGTCGCAGCGAGGCGTCGCGCCATTCGAGGCGCAGCCATTCGCGATGCTCGCGCAGCAGGCTCGCCGCACGCACCGACCAGGCATCGTGGTCCATGACGCCGGCCGAGGATGCGCGCAGGGTCTGCGCATTGCGCTGCAGCCCGCCGCGCAGGTCCGACACCGCATCGGCGGTATCGCGATCGAGCATCGTTTGCGCCTGTTCGACCTCGTGCCGGCCGGCCAGCCAGACGACGGTGACCAGCAGCGCGAGCACCAGCACCGCCAGGATCAGCCACAGGAACCAGCGCCGCCACACCGAGCGCAGGAAGCGCAAGCGCGCAAAGGCCGGGCGCAGGACGCGCAAGACGGGCTGCGGCGACGCGGACACCGGATTCAGAGCACGCGGTGCGACAGCACCGGCAGCTGCGCGCGCGCCGTCTCGACGTGCGCGGCGTCGATGTCGACCAGCACCACGCCCTCGTCGGTAGCGCGCTGGGCCACCACGCTGCCCCAGGGATCGACCACCATCGACTGGCCCCAGGTCTGGCGCCCGTTTTCGTGCGTGCCGCCCTGCGCGGGCGCCACCACCCAGGCCAGGTTCTCGATGGCGCGGGCGCGCAGCAGCACCTCCCAGTGCGCTGCACCGGTGGTGCGCGTGAAGGCGCTCGGCACCAGCAGCAGCTCCGCGCCCCGGCCCGCCAGCGCGCGGTAGAGCTCGGGGAATCGCAAGTCATAGCACACGCTCATGCCGATGCGCCAGCGGTGGCCGTCGCGCGACGGCAGTTCGAAGCACACCGGCTGGTCTCCCGCTGCGATCACCCGGCGCTCGTCATAGCGCTCGCGGCCGTTGTCGAAGAAGAACAGGTGGATCTTGTCGTAGCGTGCGACGCGGCTGCCGTCGGGTGCATAGACCAGCGAACTGTTGAAGACATGGTGTTCGTCCTCGGTCTCGATCGGCAAGGTTCCGCCGACGATCCACAAGCCGAACTCGCGCGCCGCATCGGCCAGGAAGTTCTGCACCATGCCCGAGCCCGCGGTCTCGCGCAGTGCCAGCTTGTCGGTGTCGCGCGCGCCCATCATGCAGAAATACTCGGGCAGCACCGCCAGCTCGGCGCCGCCGCCGGCGGCCTCGGCCAGCAAGGCATGCGCATGCGCCAGGTTGGCCTCGCGGGCAATGGCGGACACCATCTGGATCGCAGCGACTTTCATGGCTTGACTCCTTTTTCCTGCGCGCTATCGCACGGTCGGCGTGGCCGGCGCACCCATGGCCTCGGGCAATATCCGATGCGGCACCCGGGTGATCTTGGGATCGGTCCAGGTGCCGTCGATCTGGAACTCCTGCGTCGCGGCCAGGATCAGCGGCCTGCTGAGCACGGCCTGGGCCAGAAAGGTCCCCAGCCCGATCACCGGATTGATGGCGGTCGCCACCAGCGCGGCCGTGCCGGCATTGATCTCGGGCACCACGACGACGCGGATATTTTGCGTCTCCTTCGCGATGTCTGCCGAGCCGTCCATCAGCACCGCGGCATTGACCCCCTTCATCTGCAAGTTGTTGGTGGTCGCCACGCCGTTTTCGATCTTCGCGTCGCCGCGCAGGAAGTCGAAGGCGAAGCCGGCGCTGAAGACGTCGCGAAAGTCCAGCGTCAGCCGTCGCGGCAGGGCCTGCAGGCTGAGCACGCCGAGCAGCTTCGCGATGCCCGGGTCGGCCTTCAGGAACTGGCCCGATTCCACGTCGATCTGCAACTGACCACCCAGCGTGGCATGGTCCAGCGAGAACGGCGAGCCGACCCAGTTGACCTGGCCCTCGAGCCGGCCGCGGCCGCGCCGCAGCACGTCCTTCATGCCCATGCGATTGAGCAGCTGGCCGGCATCCGTGATGTCGAGCTTGAAGTCCATGCCGGTGCGCCGGTCGCTGCTGCCGGGCACGGCGCCCCAGCTGCCCTGGGCGGTGAAGACTGCGTCCGGGTTGCTGAAGACCAGCCGGTTGAGCCGCCATTCGCGGGCGGCGCCGCCGCGGTTCACGGCATCGATCTCGGCCCGGCCGAGCTGGCGGCCCAACAGCTCGAAATCGTCGACCACGATGTCCAGCGCCGGCAGGGTGCTGGGCTGCGCGTCCAGCAGCGACTCGACCTCGTGGGCTTCGCTCGGCGCGATCTTCAGCCGGGCCAGCCGGGCGTACAGCCGGCCCGCCTGCGCCGGCCGGTATTCGGCATAACCGCTGAGCTCCACGGCATCGACATTGGCGCGCCAGATCGGGCCGTCGCGGGTGCCGCCGAGCACCACGTCGTGCAGCGTGCGCCCGCCCAGCGCCAGCTCCTGCGCGCGCAGGGCGATGGAGGTCGGCAGGTAGGCGGAGAGATCGTCCGCGCTGTCGGTGCTGCTGCCCGCCGTGGGTGCCGCATCCGCCGGCTTGCCGGCGGCCTGGTTGAAGAGCGCTTGCCAGGCACTGACGTCGAGGCGGGCGAAGCGCAGGTTCGCGAAGACGCCGCGATCGGGCGGCGCCGCGGTCTCCGGGGCCACCAGGCCGACGCCGATGCCGCCGCGCAGCACCCGCGCGTCGCGGCCCGAGATGTCGCGCAGGTAGGTCGCCGAGGCCACCTTGCCGAGTTCCAGGGAAATCTGGTCGTTGACCACGGCCGGCGTGCCCGCGGGGCGGGCTTCGCGCTGCACGACCTTCTTCTCGATACGCAGCGGCATCGCATCGTCGGCCGCCTTGCCGAAAGGCGCCGGCAGCTGCAGCCCCAGTCCTTGCAGGCTGCTGGTGAGCAGGAATTCGGGGGTGCCCTCGCGCAACGAGAAACTGGCATCGTAGGGCGCGCCGCCGCTGGTGTTCTTCGCGAACCGGGCGAGCCAGTCGACCTCGCGCGCGGCACGCAGGCCATCGGCGGTCACGCTGCCCTGGGCGCGCAGGTCCAGCGACGGCGTGGCGCCGCCGAAGCGGCCGCCGCCGTCGATGCGCACCGCACCGCCGAGCGCGCGGGCCTGCAGGCCGGCCACCGTGAATCCGGCTTCGGTGAAGCTCAGGGT
>DASXKG010000583.1:0-2817 GCA_036496965.1 Variovorax sp. | reverse complement strand
GGGCGTAGCCCTGCCGTAGGTCAGCCCCGGCAAGGCGGGTTCCGGCTCAGGGGTCCGTCTGCGGTTGCGTGAAGTTTTGTGCCGGAGTGGCGCGATTTCCTTCCCGGGGGATCGCCTCGTGCCCGGCACGCACATCACCGACCAGCAAGCGAGATTATACATGCACCATCGCAAGACCCAGACCCGGCAGCTCGCCGCGGCGCGCGCGGGCATCGGCGCCAGCACCGGCGCCCGGCTCGATGCCGATCCTCGTCTGCCCTCCCAACGCCAGACGCCTCGTGGCCGCCGCCGTCCCGACCCGCTCGCCGCGATCTGGGACGCCGAGATTGTTCCCATGCTGCAATCCACACCCGGCCTGCGCCCCGTCGCCGTGTTCGGGGAGATGCTCCGCCGCCACCCCGACCTGGCCCCAAACGTGCGCCGCACGCTGGAACGGCGCGTCCGCCATTGGCAGGCTCTGCACGGCCCGGAGCGCGACGTGATCTTCCGCCAGGAACACCCGCCCGGACAACAGGGCCTGTCCGACTTCACTGACGCAGGCGCACTCGCCGTGACCATCGCGGGCACGACGCTCGCGCACCGGCTCTACCACTTTCGCCTCGCCTTCTCCGGCTGGGAGCATGCCGAGGTGGTGCTGGGTGGCGAGAGTTTTACCGCCCTGGCCACGGGCCTGCAGAACGCGCTGTGGTTACTCGGCGGCGCACCGCGCGAGCATCGCAGCGACAGCCTCTCGGCCGCGTTCCGCAACCTGGAGCACGAGACCGAGGCCGACCTGACCAGCCGCTATGAGGCAATGTGCGCGCATTACGGCATGCAGCCGACGCGCAACAATCGCGGCGTGGCCCACGAGAATGGCGCGATTGAGTCGCCGCACGGCCATCTCAAGACCGCGCTGGAGCAGGCGCTGCTGCTGCGCGGCACCAGAGACTTCACGGACCTGGCCGCCTGGCGCGCCTTCGTCGACGAGGTGGTCGGCCGCGCCAACGCAAGGCGCCGCAAGGCCGTCGAGGCAGAACGAGCCGCGCTGCTATCCTTGCCTGCACGGCGCACGACCGATCATGACGAAGTCCTGGTGACCGTCACCAGCAGTGGCGGGTTCATGCTCCGGCGCGTGTTCTACACCGTGCCGTCCCGGCTGATCGGCCATCGCCTGCGCGTCCGCCTCTACGACGACCGGCTGGAATGCCTGCTCGGCAGCACGCTGGTCGTAACGCTGACGCGCGGGCGGGCCTATCAGGGCAGGCACGGGCCGCATCGCACCCTGCACGTGGTGGATTATCGCCACGTCATCCACGCGTTGCGCCGCAAGCCCGCCGCCCTGCTTAACCTGGTCTACCGGGACCAGCTATTCCCGCGCGACGCCTACCGCCGCACCTGGGAACGCCTGATGGCGGCCGAACCGCCGCGGACCGCCTGCCGGGTCATGGTCGGCCTGCTCGCTCTCGCCCATGAACGGGCCTGCGAGGCCGAACTCGCCGCCGAACTGGACCGGCTGATCGAGGACGGCCGCTTGCCCGACCTCGCCACCCTGCTGTGCCGGTTCGGCCCGGCCCAGGGCAGCATCCCCGACGTCACCGTGGTGCTGCCATCGCCCGCCAGCTACGACGCGCTGCTGGCGCCGGACAGGCCGGATGCCGCCCTACCGGATGTCATGGTCGCGGGAGCACGGCCATGAGCCGCCTCGAAGTGGACACCGCCCGTCTGCCGCTGCTGCTGGGCGAGTTGCGCCTGCCCGCCATCAGCCGGTTCTGGCCGGAGATCGCCGAACGTTCCGACCGTGAAGGCTGGCAAGCCGCGCGCTTCCTGGCCACCCTGGCCGAGATGGAAGTCGCCGAGCGCGCCCAGCGACGCATCGAGCGCCATCTGGCCGAGGCCCGCCTGCCGCCGGACAAGACGCTCGACGGCTTCGATTTTGGCCATGTGCCGATGCTGAGCCGGGCGCGCGTTACCGCACTCGCCTCCGGCGACGCCTGGCTCGAGCAGGGCGCCAACCTGCTGCTGTTCGGCCCGCCCGGGTCAGGCAAAACCCACATCTCCGCCGCCATCGGCCGCGCCCTGGTCGAGAACGGCTACCGCGTGCTGTTCACCCGCACCACGGATCTGGTCCAGCGCCTGCAGACCGCCCGCCAGGAACTCGCCCTCGAAGCCGCCATCGCCAAGCTCGACCGCTACGATCTGCTCGTGCTCGACGATCTCTCCTATGTCCGCCGCGATCAGGCCGAGACCTCCGTCCTGTTCGAGCTGATCAGCAAGCGATACGAACGCCGCAGCATGCTGATCACCGCCAATCAGCCCTTCGCAGAGTGGAACAAGGTGTTCCCCGATCCCGCCATGACCATCGCCGCCGTCGACCGTCTGGTCCACCACGCCGTCGTCGTCGAGATGAACGTCGAAAGCTACCGGCAGAAAGCCGCCACCATCCGCAAGGGCCGCAGCGCCGCGATCAAGAAGCACGATCAGCACAACGAGGTGGCCGAAGCGGGCGCCGGATAGCCCCCGCCGAACATGCCGCTTGCCAGCGACAATCTGGCGCGACAATCATCAACCCAAGCGCAGCCGAATCACCATCCTGATTGTCGCTGGCATCCCACCCTGATTGTCGCGCTACAATGAAGTCTCCCGGTCGGGTCGCGTAGCACCTCCAGCATCCGCCGCCATTCCTCCTGTGACAGGGCATGGGCGCGGCGGCCTAGACGCAGCCGGGAGACCCGCCAACGGGGGAATTCGGGGATCAGCCGAGTATCCTCTGCCCACCGCAGGGCAGCCCGTAGATAGGCCAGGGTTTGGTTGGCCATGCCGCGCAGCCCACGGCCCGCT
>DASXKG010000582.1:0-5648 GCA_036496965.1 Variovorax sp. | reverse complement strand
GTCGTTGACCTGGTAGCAGTCCGGCAGCAGCACCACCTTCTCGCTGTAG
This sequence comes from Variovorax sp., assembly GCA_036496965.1. Lineage (GTDB taxonomy): Bacteria > Pseudomonadota > Gammaproteobacteria > Burkholderiales > Burkholderiaceae_C > Variovorax. Next base: position 5,599 of record DASXKG010000582.1, on the reverse strand, counting down.
TGGACATGCTCCCCGGGCCGGATCAGCGTCTCGTCGGCGATGATGTAGTCGATGTAGTCGCAGGCCATGGTGCCCGGAAAACCCAGGTAGTTGACCTGCACCGGCGCCGCGCGGTGCGCGAAGATGCCGGTGCGCGCGTGGGTGGTGAAGCCTTTCAGGTCCACCGCGATGTCCACGCCCAGAGAGCGCGCCAGCGCGGTGATCTCACGGTCGGTCTGGCCGGATACGTCGATGAATCGATCGAAGGCCGCGGCGATCCGCTCGCGCATCGCGTCCTGCAGTTGCGGGCCGAAGGAAAAGCCGATCAGCTCGAATCGCTCCCGGTCGTGCAACTCGAACAGCCGCGCCATCAGGTGGGAAGTCGCATGGGTGTAAAAGTCGGCGGAGAAATAGCCCAGCCGGATCTTGCCGGCATCGCTTCGGGGCGCGGCCGGTGGCTCGGCTGGCGGCGCAGCGGGGTATTTGGCGAGCGCATAGCTGCGGCAAGCGGCAAGCAGCGTGGGCGCGTCGGCCGGTGTCGTGAGCATCGCGAAGGGCGGGGAGACTCTCTCGCCGCGCGCGGCCCGCTGCACGATCTCGGCGAAGGCCTCGGCCAGGCCGTCCCATTGGCAGAGATAGAGCCGGCTGATCAGCCAGTCGCCGAGCAAGTCGTCCGTCCGCGGCGCCAGGCGCAGGGCGGCCTCGTAGCAGGCCAGCGCTTCGACCCGGCGCTGCATGGCGTTCAGGGTCGCGGCCTTGTTGGTCAGGGTCTGGACGTCGTTCGGTTCCAGGGCCAGGGCGCGATCGAAGCTGTCGATGGCTTCGGCCGGGTGGCGCAGCGCCGTGAGGACCACGCCCCGGTTCGACCACACGCCCGATTGCCCGGGATTCAGCTGCAATGACCGGGTGTAGTGTCCGAGCGCATCGTCCAGCTGCTGCAGCTCTTCCAGCGTGCGCCCCATGTTGAAGTGCAGCTCTGCGGAGTCGGGCCGTTGGCGTTCGGCCGCGGCGAAGGATGCGAGCGCGCGATCGTGATGTCCCAGCTTGCTGTGCGCCACCCCCAGTTCATGCAGCGGCTCGAACGACGGGCCCGCCAGTGCGATGGCGCGTTCGAAACTGGCCGTCGCTTCGCCGGCGCGATGGCTTCCGAGCTGCACTCGACCGAGATAGAAGAATGCTTCACCCGAGGCATTCGGCAGGCTGCAGGCCTGCCGCAGCATGGCTTCGCAAGCCTTCAGGTCGCCGCGATTGCCCTGGATGTAGGCCATCAATTCGTAGGCCCGCGAGGACTTCGGGTCGCGCGCGACGACCTGGCGCAACACCAGTTCGGCCATTTCGCTGCGCCCGGAGCGGAAGTAGTTTTCCGCGGTCGCCAGATCGTTGGCGCTGCTGCTCGGTTTCTTGGAGGACATGGGCCCAGGATTATGATTGCCGGCTTGGCTGCCATGCATTCCACTGCGCTGGTCCTGTTTTCCGGAGGCCAGGACTCCACCACCTGTCTTGCCGCTGCGCTGGACCAGTACCAGCGCGTCGAAACCATCGGCTTCGACTACGGGCAGCGCCATCGCATCGAGCTCGAAGCCCGCACCACGGTGCTGGCGCGGCTGCGCGAGCGCTTCGCGCGCTGGGCGCCGCGGCTGGGCGAGGACCACCTGCTGGCAGTGGACGTGCTGGGCCAGGTCAGCGCCTCTTCGCTGACGCAGGACATCGCCTTCGAGATGCAGGCGGGCGGCCTGCCCAACACCTTCGTGCCGGGGCGCAACCTGCTGTTCCTCACGCTGGCCGGTGCCCTGGCCTACCGGCGCGGCCTCGAAGTGATCGTCACCGGCGTCTGCGAGACCGATTTCTCCGGCTATCCCGACTGCCGCGACGACACCATGAAGGCCATGCAGATCGCGCTGTCGCTCGGCATGGACCGGCGCTTTCGCATCGAGACGCCACTGATGTGGATCGACAAGGCCGCCACCTGGGCCATGGCGCACCGGCTGGGCGGCGACGCATTGGTCGAGCTGATCGTCGAGGACACCCACACCTGCTACCTCGGCGACCGCACGCAGCGCCATGCCTGGGGCTACGGCTGCGGCAGCTGTCCGGCCTGCGAGCTGCGCGCCCGCGGCTGGGAGGGCTACGTGGCCTCGACCCGGTAGCGGGCGCCGCCGGCCTCGGAGTCGGGCACCAGCGTCCAGCGCCGGTCATGGTGGTCGCCGACCGAAGCCCGGTGCGCGATCGACACCATGGCGCCGCCCGCGGCATGCACCATCGCGGCCAGCTTGTTGTAGAGCGTGGCCTCGCTGTCGGCATCGAGCGCGCTGGTCGCTTCGTCGGCGAACAGCCAGGCCGGCTGGCGCAGCAGCACGCGGGCGATGGCCAGGCGCTGCTGCTCGCCGCCGGAGAGCTTCTGGCTCCAGGCGTCGCGGTCGTCGAGCCGGCCGGCCAGGTCGGGCAGCAGCGCGTCCTTCAGCGCCTGCACCAGCTCGGCGTCGCTGAAGTCGCTGGCCGGCCGCGGATAGGCCAGGGCATCGCGCAGCCGGCCGTCGGGCACATAGGGTCGCTGCGGAATGAACATCGTGTTCTCCGGTATCGACATCCGCCCATGGGCAAAGGGCCAGATGCCGGCGAAGGCGCGGAACAGGGTGGATTTGCCGCTGCCCGAGGGCCCTTGGACCATCAAGGTGTCGCCGGGGCTGACCGACAGTGCGGCGTCGCGCAACAGGGCCGCGCCATCGGGCAGGGCCACGCCGAAATGGTCGGTGCGCAGGCCCTTGCCGGATTCGGCGGTGGCCCGCTCGAGCGCGTCGGCCGCGGCGACGGGGGTTCGCATCGCGGCGTCGAAGGTGCTCAGACGCTCGGCCGTGGCGCGCCAGACGGCGACCGAGTCGTAGTTGTCGACGAACCAGCTGAGCGAATCCTGGACCCGCCCGAAGGCCGAGTTGACCTGCATCAGCTGGCCGAGCTGGATCGCGCCGCTGAAGAAGCGCGGCGCCTGCACGATGAAGGCGAAGACCACCGAGGCCTGGCCGAAGGAGGCGGTGAAGGCCACCAGGTTCTTCTGCTTGTTGATCAGCGCCAGGTAGTTCTTCAGCACCGAGCCGAAGCGCAGCTTGAGCTGCCCGTGCTCGACCTGCTCGCCATGGTCGAGCGCGATCGCTTCGCTGTATTCGCGTACCCGGACCAGGTGATGCCGGAAGTCGGCCTCGAAGCGCTGCTGCTGGAAGTTCAGCCCGATCAGCGGCCGCCCGATGTAGTGCGTGACCACGGTGCCGGCCGCACAGTAGATGAGCGCGATCCAGACCATCGAGCCCGGCACGGTGTAGCTGTGGCCGAACAGCGGGATGCTGACCACGCCGCTCAGGCCCCAGAGGATGCCGATGAAGCTGACCAACGTGACGACGGCGTTGAGCAAGCCCATCGACAAGCTCACCGTGTAGTCGGTGAACAGCTGCATGTCTTCCTGGATGCGCTGGTCGGGGTTGTCCGGCGTCTGGCCGTCGTGCTGTCCGTAGCGCGCCAGCTCGAGGCGATAGAAGGTGTGGTCGGCCATCCAGCGCGACAGGTAGCTGCGCGTCATCCAGGCGCGCCAGCGCAGCTGCAGCAACTGGGTCAGGTAGAACTTCAGGATCGCGATCACGATGTAGGCCGCTGCGATCCAGCAGAAGAAGATGATCTCGCGCCAGAACGCGGCCTGGTCCTTGTTCTGCAGCGCATCGTAGAAGCGGGCATACCACTGGTTGTTGAGCACCAGCATGTAGACCACGCCGAGGTTGAGCGCGACGATCGCCGCCAGCAGCGCGCGCGCGACCCATTTTTCTTCCGACCTGAAATAGGGCGCTGCCAATGCACCAATTCGGCGCAGGGTGGAGATCAGGCTCTTGCTCTTGGAAGGGGTGGAATCGGTCATGGCATGGGTGTGGGTTGGCGCCCGGGCGGCACCGCGCGGCCATCCTATCCCGCGCCGGCGGCGCAGTCTTAGGCGGGGCTGAAATACCCTGGAACGATTTCTTAGAACAGGTTCTTAGCGCGGATTGCTGATCCCGCTCGCCACATGGCCCGAAGGCACGTGGCGAGCCGCCGCATCGACATGGCCGGTCTGGTCGTCGAAGAAAAAGTCGGGCTCGAATTCGCGCAGGAACTCGCCCTTGGGCAGGCCGCCGAGGAACATCGCCTCGTCGACCTTGATGTTCCAGTCCATCAGCGTGCGGATGGCGCGCTCGTGCGCCGGGGCACTGCGCGCGGTGACCAGCGCGGTGCGGATGCGCATGTCCGCACTGCTGGCCTGCTGCAGCCGGTGCAGCGCCGCCAGGAGCGGCTTGAAGGGCCCCTCGGGCAGCGGCAGCCGGGCCTTGGACGATTCATGGCGCTGGAAGGCATCCAGCCCCTCGGCCTGGAAGACGCGCTCGGCCTCGTCGCTGAAGAGCACGGCGTCGCCGTCGAAGGCGATGCGCACCTCGTCGGGATAGGCATCGCTGGCCCGCACCGACTCGACCAGCACCCGCGCGGCCGGAAAGCCGGCGACCAGCGCCTCGCGCACGTCCTCGGCGTTGACCGAAAGGAACAGATGCGCGCGCAGCGGCCGCAAATAGCCGAAGGGCGGTCGCCCCTGCGTGAAAACCCCGCGCTGCAGCGAGATGCCGTTGGCCACGCCGGAGCGGAACACGCGCATGCCCGACACCGGATCGTTGCGCGAGAGGATGACGACCTCGACCCGCTGCCTGCCGTCGGCGTTGAAGCGCAGCAGCTTGCGCACCAGCGAATAGGCGATGCCCGGCTGCGCCGGCACGTCCAGGCGTTCGAGCTGCAGCTTCATGTAGCCGGCGTCGTCGCCGGATTCGAAGATGCGGTTTTCCTCTTCGAGGTTGAACAGGGCGCGCGACGAGATCGCCACCACCAGCTTGTCGTCAAGGCTGACCACGCTCGGCCTTCACTTGATGAATTGGTTGAGTTGGATGATCGGCATCAGCACTGCCAGCACGATCAGCATCACCACGCCGCCCATCGCCACGATCAACAGCGGCTCGAGGATGGTCGCCAGATGCATCGCGCGCCGCTGCACTTCGGCTCCGAGCTGGTTCGAGGCCCGCTGCAGCATCAGCGGCAGCGTGCCGGTCTGCTCGCCCAGGCGCGCGAACATCGAGACGATGCCGGGAAAACGCTTCTTCTGCGCCAGTGCGGAAGCCAGCGGCGCGCCTTCGCGCACCAGCACCAGCGCGTCCAGCGCATCGGAGCGCATCGCGCGGTTGCCCAGCGTCTCGGAGGCCGCCTGCAGCGCGCGCAGGATCGGCACACCGGCGGTGGCCAGCATGGCCAGCGTGCTGGCGAAGCGCGCCGCGTTGTAGCCGCGCGCCAGCTTGCCGACCAGCGGCAGGTTGAGCCAGGCCGCATCGAAGCGTTCGCGCACCGCGTCGCGGGCCAGCGCCATGCGCGCGGCGACGACCAGCAGCACGATCACGCCCAGCACCGCCCAGCCGTAGTTGCGCACCAGGGAGCTCAGCCCGAGCATCCCGACGGTGAGGATCGGCAGCGCGCGCTTGGTGCCGGCAAACACGTTGGCCACCTGCGGCACCACGTAGCTGACCAGGAAGATCACGATCACGATCGCCACCAGCGTGACGATGGCGGGATA
>DASXKG010000581.1:0-2320 GCA_036496965.1 Variovorax sp. | reverse complement strand
ATGGTCTACAAGGGCAGCGTGCGGGTCGGCGGCGACCGCTTCGACGAGGCCATCATCAATTACATCCGGCGCAACTACGGCATGCTGATCGGCGAGCCGACGGCCGAAGTCATCAAGAAGAACATCGGCTCGGCCTTCCCGGGCTCCGAAGTCAAGGAAATGGAAGTCAAGGGGCGCAACCTCAGCGAAGGCGTGCCGCGCAGCTTCACGATCAGCAGCAACGAAGTGCTGGAAGCCCTGACCGATCCGCTCAACAACATCGTCTCGGCGGTCAAGAACGCGCTCGAGCAGACGCCGCCCGAACTGGGCGCCGACATCGCCGAGCGCGGCATGATGCTGACCGGCGGCGGCGCCCTGCTGCGCGACCTCGACCGCCTGCTGGCCGAGGAAACCGGGCTGCCGGTGCTGGTCGCCGAAGACCCGCTCACCTGCGTGGTGCGCGGCTGCGGCATCGCGCTGGAGCGCATGGACCGCCTGGGCAGCATCTTCACCAGCGAATGACGGCTCCGGGGGTTGCCGGCGGCCCGGCGAGGCCGGTTCCGTGGCGACCCTGGAACACACAGATAAATAGCGCTGCTCTCGCGGCATCTCTCGTGGCATAAAGCGTCATGCCGCTCGGCACTCTCGATCGCACCGCACCGCCCCTCTTCAACCAGGGGCCGTCGGCGCTGAGCAAACTCATCTTCTTCAGCGCGCTGGCGCTGTTCCTGATGGTCGCGGATGCCCGCTTCAACATCGTGCAGCCGGTGCGGCTGGCGATCGGCGCGGTGCTCTATCCGGTGCAGTGGCTGGCGCTCAAGCCCGTGCAGCTCCTGGCCGGTGGCGAGCGCTACCTGGAGGACCTGCAGGCCGCGCAGGCGAGCGAAGCCAACGCCCGCCGCGCGCTTGCGCTGCAGTCCGAACGGGCCAGCCAGGCCGATACGCTGGCGCAGGACAACGCACGGCTGCGCGGCCTGCTCGAACTGCGCCAGACCACCCAGACGCCCGGCCGGGCGGCCGAGGTGCTCTACGTCACCTCCGATCCCTATACCCGGAAGGTGGTCATCGACCAGGGCCTGAGCAACGGCATCGCCCCCGGCTCGCCGGTGATCGACGACCACGGCGTGGTCGGGCAGGTGACGCAGGTTCAGGCCTTCACGAGCGAGGTCACGCTGGTGATCGACCGCGACCTCGCGATTCCGGTGCAGAACACCCGCACCGGCGCGCGCAGTGTCGCCTTCGGCGATGCCACCGCGTATGGCGGCGGCCTCGAACTGCGCTTCATGGCGGCGAACGCCGACCTGCAGGAGGGCGACCTGCTCACCACCAGCGGCGTCGACGGCGTCTATCCGCCCGGACTGCCGGTGGCCAAGATCGATCGGATCGAACGCCGCGCGGACTCGGCCTTCGCGCGCATCCACTGCCTTCCGATGGCCCAGGTCACGGCCGCGCGCTACGTGCTGGTGCTGGCGCCGACCGGCACCCAGGCCACGGCGCGCCCGGCGTCGGCCGGATCGGCGGCCGCGGCCGCCACGGCCAAGAAGGCGGATGCCAAGGCCGACGCGAAGGCGGACGCCAAGGCCGACGCCAAGGCCGCGAAGAAGGTCGAGAAGAAGTCCGATAAGCCCGCCGACAAGCCCGCCGACAAGCCCGCCGACAAGGCGGTCGACAAGCCGGCCGTCAAGGGCGCCGACAAGCCGGCCGACAAGAGCACCCTCAAGGCCGTGGACAAGCCCGCGGACAAGGGCGCCGCCAAGGCCACCGACGGCAGCGAGGGGCGCAAACCATGATCATGCGCCCGGGTCAGCAGCAATTGCTCCTTCCCGTCAGCCCGCTCTTCATCTGGACCAGCCTCACGGTGGCGCTGCTGCTCAACATGGTGCCGCTCGGGCGAGCCGCCTGGACCCCCGATCTGCTGGCACTGGTGATCGTCTTCTGGAGCGTGCACCAGCCTGCGCGCATCGGCATCGGCGCGGCCTTCGTCTTCGGCTTGCTGATGGATGTGCACCAGGCGGCGATGCTCGGCCAGCATGCGCTGGCCTACACCACGCTGGGTTTCCTCGCGACCATGATCCATCGGCGTCTGCTGTGGTATCCGGTGATTTCGCAGGCGCTGCAGGTGTTGCCGCTGTTCGCGCTGTCGCACCTCATCGAACTCGCGGTTCGCATGGTGGGCGGCGGCATCTTTCCGGGCTGGTCGCTCTTGATCGCGCCGCTGGTGGAAGCCGCCCTCTGGCCGCTGGTGACTCTTGTCTTGCTGGCGCCACAACGGCGCACGCCGGAACCCGATGCCAACCGCCCCCTCTAACATCTCAGGTGCATCCGCGTGGACGGCAAGCCG
>DASXKG010000580.1:0-3872 GCA_036496965.1 Variovorax sp. | reverse complement strand
TGCAGCTGTTCGGGCCCGCGGGCCGCTTCGGCCGGTTCTCGTACCTTGCGCTGACGGGCGCCTACATGGTGGTGATTGCCGGCATCCTGTGGATCGTGCTGGCCAAGCCGCAGATCGATTCGAACCAGTTCGCCGCGCATCTGTTCGAGCCCGGCGGACTCGGCCGGTGGGTGCATCAGTCCTTTGGCGACACCAGGATGCCCACGCCATGATCGAACACCAGCTTGCCGCCGTGCCAGCCGGCGAAGCCCACCATCACGGAGGAGATCGCGGACAGGGCCAGACCGTGCGGCAGGATCGAATCGGTGTCGATCAGGCGCAAGCCCCAGTTGGCACCGGCCATCGCGACCAGGGTCATCGCCGCCACGGCATGCGACCAGCTGGCCTCCAGCATGCGGATCCCGCGCACCAGCAGCAACTCGCCGGTGCCCACCAGACTCGCGGCCACCCCGCTCCAGAAGGCCATGCCCGCCGACCAGAGGCCTGCGCGCACCCAGAACACATCGCCCGACCACCAGTAGAAGACATCGATGCCCAAGGTGGCGACCACGAAGGCGACCGGGAAGTGCACCATCATCACGTGGATCGGATGGCCCACCAAGGCCACCGCGGAACCCACGTCCAGCCGCAGCACCTCCATCAGGACGGCGCTGCGCGGCTCGGGATCATGCTCACCTTGCTTGGCCATCGGGCTGTTCCTTCGGATCGGGGTGGTCGTTCCAGCCGGCATCGTAGTCTCATGCGCCTGCCGGTCCAAGCCGGATCGATCGCTCTCCTCGGCGCTTGCCAAGGACCGCTGTCTGCGCTAGAGCCTTCGGGGCCGGCCGCGGCCTCGATCGCCACCATGTGGTGGGTGATGCTCGCCGGCGCGGCGCTGCTGTTCGCACTGGTGATGGCGATCTTCTGGCTGGCCTACCGGCGACCGGGCTGGGGCAGGAGCGTCTCGCCCACGCGCTGGATCGTGCTCGGCGGCCTGGTGCTGCCGGCCATCGTGCTCTTGCCCCTGATCGCCTACGGCCTGGTCGCCGGCGAGAACCTGCTGCCGCTTCCGGGGCAGACGCCGCCGCGCATCGAGGCCGTGGCGCGGCAATGGATCTGGACTTTCCGCTATCCGGACCACGGCGGCGTGGTGACCAAGAACGTGCTGCACCTGCCCGCCGGCCAGCCGGTCGACATCGACGTCAGCAGCGAGGACGTGATCCATGCCTTCTGGATCCCGCGCTTCGCCGGCAAGATCGACGCGCTGCCCGGGCATGTGAACCGCCTGCGCATCCAGGCCGACCGGCCAGGCCGCTACGAGGGCCAGTGCAACCAGTTCTGCGGACTCGGCCACAGCACGATGCATTTCGAGGTCGTCGTCGATCGCCCGGAAGACTACGCTGCGGCGCTCGCCCAGGCAGGGAAGGAACAATGGGCGCAACCCTAAAACAGCCCGCCGAAGGCCTGCCCGCGCTGCGGCTGCACCGCCAGCTGGCGCCGATCTGGGCCACCGGTCCCGGCTGGCAGCGTTTCGCGGCGGTGAACCATTCGGTGATCGGGGTGCGCATGATGCTCACCTCGTTCTTCTTCTTCGCCGTCGCGGGCATCCTCGGCATGCTGGTGCGGGTCCAGCTGGCCACGCCGAACGGCGTCTTCATGGATGCGGAGACCTACAACCAGGTCTTCACCATGCACGGTTCGATGATGCTGTTCCTGTTCGCCATCCCGATGGTGGAGAGCTTCGCCGTCTACCTGACGCCGAAGATCCTGGGCACGCGCGACTTCGCCTTCCCGCGGCTCACCGCCTACGGCTACTGGTGCTACCTGCTCGGCGCCACGATCCTCACCGTGGCCCTGATCGCCCAGGTCGCGCCGGACGGCGGCTGGTTCATGTACACGCCGCTCAGCTCCAACGCCTACACGCCGGGGATCAACGCCGACGTGTGGCTGCTGGGCGTGACCTTCGTCGAGATCTCGGCCCTGTCGCTGGCGGTGGAGATCATCGTCTCGGTGCTGAAGATGCGCGCGCCCGGCATGTCGCTCGACCGCATGCCGATCTTCGCCTGGTATGTCCTGGTGACGGCCCTGATGATGATCGTGGCCTTCCCGCCGCTGATCCTCGGCTCGATCCTGCTGGAGATGGAGCGCGCCTTCGGCCTGCCCTTCTTCGATCCGACGCGCGGCGGCGACGCCTTGCTGTGGCAGCACCTGTTCTGGCTGTTCGGCCATCCGGACGTCTACATCATCTTCCTGCCGATGGCCGGCGCGCTGTCGACCATGATCCCGGTCTTTGCCGGTCGGCCGCTGGTCGGCTACCGGGCGATCGTGGTGGCGATCATCGCGCTGGCCTTTCTCAGCTTCGGCATCTGGGTGCACCACATGTTCACCGTGGGCATCCCGCACCTGGCGCTGGCCTTCTTCTCGGCCGGCTCGGCGATCGTGGCGGTGCCGACGGCGGTGCAGGTCTTCGCCTGGCTGGCCACGCTGGTGCACGGCAAGCCGCGCTGGGACGTGCCCATGCTCTATGTATTCGGCTTCTTCTTCATCTTCGCGATGGGCGGCCTGACCGGCGTGATGCTGGCCATCGTGCCCTTCGACTGGCAGGCGCACGACACCTATTTCGTGGTCGCCCACATGCACTATGTGGTGGCCGGCGCGCTGGCCTTTCCGATGCTGGCGGGGCTGTATTACTGGCTGCCCCTGTTGACCGGGCGAACGGCGGTGCACCGGCTGTCGGTGCCCGCCTTCTGGCTGATCTTCATCGGCTTCAACATGACCTTCTTCCTGATGCACCTGACGGGACTGATGGGCATGCCGCGCCGGGTCTTCACCTACCGCGGCGACGAAGGCTGGAACTGGCTCAACCTGCTGTCCTCGGTGGGCAGCTTCGTCATGACCATCGGCTTCGGGCTGCTGGTGATCGACCTCTTCGTGCAGCTGCGCTACGGCCGCCGGGTGCGGCGCAACCCGTGGCGCGCGCCGACGCTCGAATGGGCCATGCCGATTCCGCCGCAGCCCTATGCCTTCGCCTCGATCCCGCATGTCGGGCCGGCTTCCGACGCGATGGCGCCTGGCGCCCTGGCGCTGTCGCTGGCGCGCGGCGAGGGCTATCTCGGCTTCGTGCGCAACGGCTGGCAGGAAACCCTGGGCGTGCACATGACCTCCGGCGCCCCGGAGCAGCTGATCGTGCTGCCGCGGGCCACCTACCTGCCGCTGGTCACCGCGCTGGTGACCGGGGCCGCCGTGTTGGCGATGCTGTTCAAGTTCTACCTGCTGTGCGTCGCGCTGGTGCTGGTGGTGGCCGGATTGTTCGTCTTCGCCGGCCAGCGCGCGGGGCTCGGGCGCGACTACGGCCCGCTGCCGATCGGCCACGGCATCAGCGTTGCGCCGCACACCGAAGCGGCCAGCTCACCCGCCTGGCTGGCCCTGATCTGCACCCTGGTGGCCAACGGCACCCTGTTCACCTCGCTGGTGTTCGGCACCTTCTATCTCTGGATCGCCGCGCCGAACTGGCCGGCGAGCCTGGCGCCGCAGGCCAGCAGCCTGCTCATCTTCGGCGCCATCGCGGCGCTGGTGGTCGCGGCCGTGGCGGCGCGAGGGTCGCTGCGCACGACGGCGGCCGGCGGCAAGTCGCAGGGATGGATCGTGATCGCGATGATCGCGCTGGTGGCGGCCATCGCCGCGGCGGTGCTGCTGATCAGCGGCCTGGTGCCGCGTCCGACCGCGCATGCGCTGGGCGCCACTGCGGCCGCGCTGATCGGCTACGTGGCGCTGCATGCCGGCATCGGTCTCTTGTTCCTGCTCAGCAACCTGCTGCGCATCGGCGCCGGCTTCGTCTCGGCGCGCCGGCTGACCGACCTGCGCCTGACGCGACTGTGGCTGGACTACACGAC
>DASXKG010000579.1:0-2904 GCA_036496965.1 Variovorax sp. | reverse complement strand
AGCACGGTCGGCAGGCCGGCCGATGGGCGCACCCATTCGGACCAGAAGCCCAGCAGATCGTTGGAGAAGAAGGATGTCATCGCTCAGGTGGACATTGGCGGTCGACAGTCCCGCGGTGCGGCGCCTGGGCGGCCTTCGGTTCAGTGCAGCACGCGCGAGGTGGAGATGTCTCCCGCGTCGGAAGCCAGCACCAGCGTCGGTATCGGAACGTCGAAACGCTCGCCGCGCTCGGTGACGAAGAAGAAGCTGCCGTGCATGGTGCCGCTGGGTGCCTGCAAGCGGCAGCCGCTGGTGTAGCGGAAGCTTTCCCCCGGCGCCAGCAGCGGCTGCTGCCCGATCACGCCGAGACCGTCGACCACCTGCGTATGCCCCGATGCATCGCCGAAGACCCAGTGGCGCGAAATCAGCTGGGCCGCCACCTTGCCGTTGTTGATGACCGTCACGGCGTAGGCAAAGGTATAGACGCGGTCTTCGGATGAAGACTGCTCAGGCAGGAAACGCGGCTCGATCTGCACGCTCACGGGGAAGCTGGACATCGGGGCGATGGTAACGGAAGGGGGCCGCAGTACTGCTGCAGACCGGCGCCCCTGCTGCGACAATCCGCCGCATGAGCAGCCCGTTTCGCATCGCCCCCTCCATTCTTTCGGCGGATTTCGCCCGCCTCGGCGCCGAGGTCGCCCAGGTTGTCGCAGCCGGCGCCGACTGGATCCATTTCGACGTCATGGACAACCACTACGTCCCCAACCTGACCTTCGGTCCGATGGTCTGCCATGCGCTCAAGCCGCACGCGGTGACGCCCACGGGCCGCCCGGTGCCGATCGACGTGCACCTGATGGTCCAGCCGGTCGATGCACTGGCCGCGGCTTTCGCCGAGGCGGGCGCCGACTTCATCAGCTTCCATCCGGACGCCACGCCGCATGTGCACCGCAGCATCCAGGCCATCAAGGCGGCGGGCTGCAAGGCCGGTCTGGTGTTCAATCCCGCGCGCGGGCTGGAGGTGCTCGACTGGGTGATCGACGACATCGACCTGATCCTCATCATGAGCGTGAACCCGGGCTTCGGCGGCCAGAGCTTCATCGATTCGGCGCTGCGCAAGATCGAGGCGGCACGCCAGCGCATCGAGCGCAGCGGCCGGGACATCCGGCTGGAGGTCGACGGCGGCATCAAGGTCGAGAACATCGCGCGCGTCGCCGGCGCCGGCGCGGACACCTTCGTCGCCGGCAGTGCGATCTTCGGCGCGCCCGACTACGCGGGCGTGATCGGCGCCATGCGCGAGCAACTCGCCGGCGCGGGCAAGGCTTCGCTCAGCGCTTGACCCCGTCGTTGTGGACGCGGTCGGCCACCGGCCCGCGTTGTAGGATGGCCGACCAGATGAAAGCCACTGCCGCCCCGCCCATCGACACCCTTCGCATCCATGGTTTTGCCGCCACCGAGCCCGGTCCGAGGCTGATCGTGCTCGGCGGCGTGCATGGCGACGAGACTTGCGGCACGGTGGCCATCGAGCGCGCGGCGGCCGCGCTCGACAGCGGCGCGCTGCGGCTACTGCGTGGCCAGCTCACGATGGTCCCGGTCGCCAATCCGCTGGCCCGGCGGCTCGGTCGCCGCGAGGGCGAACGCAACCTCAACCGCCTGTTCCGGCCGACGCCCCCGGGAAGCCTTCCGGCCGACTACGAAGCCCGGATCACCGACCTGCTGTGCCCCCTGCTCGACCGGCACGAGGTGCTGCTCGACCTTCATTCGTTCCAGAGCCGGGGCGAGGCCTTCGCGATGATCGGGCCGCGCGACAACACCGGCACCTTGGAACCCTTCGCGCGCGCCTTCGAGGAAGGCCAGCTGGCGCTGCGCATGGGCACCTCGCGCGTGGTCGAAGGCTGGCTCGACATCTACGCCGCCGGGCTCGCCCAGCGCGCCGGTGGCCGGCCCGCCGACGACGCGGCGCTGGCCTTCGGCTGGGGCACCAACGAATACATGCGCAGCCGCGGCGGCTACGGCGTCACGCTCGAATGCGGCCAGCACAGCGATCCGCAGGCGCCCGAGGTGGCCTACGGCGCGATCCTGGCCGCGCTGCGCCTGCTGGGCATGGCCGAGCCGCCATCCGAGGCATCCGCGCCCGCGGCAGTGCGGCCCCCACCGGCGCTGCTGCGCCTGCTGGGCGTGACCGACAGGCACAGCGAGGAGGACCGGTTCGTGCGCGAATGGGCCACCTTCGACCCGGTGGCGCGCGGCGAGCCGATCGGGCTGCGTGTCGATGGCCGCGTGCTGCGTGCCGAGCGCGACGGCTTCATCATTTTCCCGAACGCGATGGCCCTGCCGGACACCGAGTGGTTCTATTTCGCGCTGGCCAGTGACCGCGACCTGACGCGACCCTAGGAGCGCCTAGTCCTCTCCGCGCTTGGTGGCGATCAGCGGGCGCACATCCGGCGCCGCCACGCGAGCGCGCCCGGCCTCGATGGCCGGCAGCGCATCGACCTCCCGCATGCTGGCCAGGCTGCGCAGCGTGAGCGCCTGGTAGGTCCGTGTGCCTTCGAGCTTCCAGGCGATTTCCTGATCGCTGAGTTCGCGCATCACCTTGGCCGGCATGCCGGCGACCAGCGAGCGCGGCGGAATCTTCCGGCCTGCGGGCACGAAGGCACAGGCCGCGACGATCGAGGCCTCGCCGATCTCGGCCTCGTCCATGACGACCGCGTTCATGCCGACCAGCGCGTTGCGCCGGACGATGCAACTGTGCAGCACGGCGCCGTGGCCGATGTGGCCGTTTTCCTCCACCACCGTGTCCTGGGCCGGAAAGCCGTGCATCACGCAGGTGTCCTGCAGGTTGGCGCCGCGCTCGAGCACGATGCGGCCGAAATCGCCGCGCAACACGGCGCATGGCCCGACGTAGCAATCGGGCCCGACGATCACGTC
>DASXKG010000578.1:0-1666 GCA_036496965.1 Variovorax sp. | reverse complement strand
CCGCCGTGGATCTTGTCGAGGTCGAACATGTGGGTCGGCTGGCCGTACTCGAACATCACGTAGTTCGAGATGTCGACCAGCGGCGTCACGCTGCGCTGGCCACAGCGCGCCAGCCGTTCGACCATCCACGCAGGGGTCGCGGCCTGGCTGTCGACGCCGCGCACGATACGGCCCGAAAAGCGGCCGCAGAGTTCGGGCGCCTCGACCGTGACGGGAAGCTTGTCCGCGAAGGACGCCGGCACCGGCACGACCGCAGGCGTCTTCAGCGGCGCGCCGGTCAGTGCGGCGAGCTCGCGCGCGATGCCGTAGACGCTCAGGCCATGCGCCAGATTGGGCGTGAGCTTGAGCGTGAGCAGCACATCGTCGAGCTGGAGCACGCCGCGCACGTCGGCACCGATCGGCGCATCCGCGGCCAGCTCGAGCAGTCCGCCGTGGTCGTCGCTGAGCTGCAGCTCGCGCGCCGAGCAGAGCATGCCCTGGCTCTCCACGCCACGCAGCTTGCCAAGCTGGATGAGAAAAGGCTTGCCGTCCTCACCCGGCGGAAGTTCGGCGCCCACCAGCGCCAGCGGCACCTTGATGCCGACGCGCGCATTCGGCGCGCCGCAGACGACGCTGAGCAGCGGCCCCTGCCCGGCATCGACCTGGCACACGCGCAGGCGATCGGCATTCGGATGCTGCACGGCTTCCTTGATCTCGCCGACCACCACCAGGCTGAACGGCGGCGCCGCAGGCCGGCGCTCCTCGACCTCGAAGCCGCCCATGGTGAGCGTCTCGGCCAGTTCTTCGCTGGAAAGCGGCGGATCGCAGAACTCGCGCAGCCAGGACTCGGGAAATTGCATGTCGTCGTTCTCTTATTGGAATTGGCCGAGGAAGCGCAGGTCGCCGTCGAAGAACAGGCGCAGGTCGTTCACGCCGTAGCGCAGCATCGTGAGCCGGTCCGGGCCCATGCCGAAGGCAAAGCCGATGTAGCGCTCCGGATCCAGCCCCATGTTGCGCACCACGTTCGGATGCACCTGGCCCGCACCCGAGACTTCGAGCCAGCGGCCGGCCAGCGGGCCGCTCTGGAACTGGATGTCGATCTCAGCGCTCGGCTCGGTGAACGGGAAGAAGCTGGGCCGGAAGCGCAGCACCAGGTCGTCGGTCTCGAAAAAGCGGCGGCAGAAATCGGTGAACACGACCTTCAGGTCCTTGAAGCTCACGTTCTCGCCCAGCCAGAGGCCCTCGCACTGGTGGAACATCGGCGAATGGGTGGCGTCGTTGTCGACGCGATAGGTCCTGCCCGGTGCGATCACGCGGATCTCGGGCGCCTTCACCGTGCCGGTGGCATCGGCCGCCGCAGCCTCGAACTGCGCCGCGAACTTCTTGATGTGCTGCTGCGCGTAACGCACCTGCATCGGACTGGTGTGCGGTCGCAGGTTGTAGGGCACGCCATCTTCGCCCTCGATGTCGACGTAGAAAGTGTCCTGCATCGAACGCGCCGGATGGTTGGGCGGATTGTTGAGCGACGTGAAGCTGTGCCAGTCGCTCTCGATTTCCGGCCCATCGGCCACGTCGAAGCCCATGCTGGCGAAGATGGCCTCGATACGCTCCATGGTGCGGCTCACCGGATGCAACCCGCCCGCCAGGCGCCGGCGCCCCGGCAGGCTGACGTCGAGCGCCTCGGCGC
>DASXKG010000577.1:0-8738 GCA_036496965.1 Variovorax sp. | reverse complement strand
GATGACCCCGACCACGAGGAGTGGATCGGCGGGTCGTTCGATCCTGCCACATTCGACGTCGATGAGGTCAACCAGAGGCTGGGACCAGCCGATCGCTGACCGTCAAGGACGGTAGTCGTCGGACTCTTACAATAGAACCTTGATGGACAGGCCACGAGGCCTGCCGGGCGCCACCGCTTCGATCGACGCCAGGCGGAAGGGTAGGGTGCGTCCGCCGGAGCAAACGGCTCAACTGACGTTGCACGAGTTCGAGCAATGGCTCCGTCCTCGAGATCGCCCAGCGGTACCACTACAGTGAGCACCGCGGGTTGATGGGCGCGACGCCCGCCAGCGCCTGGCAAGCCTTGGTCGCCGCGGATCTTCGTTCGGCATTGCCCAGCGATCCGTCCAAGCAGTTGCGCTTTCTGATCCAGTTCCTGCCGATGGCGACGCGAACCATCCAGCACGACGGGTTGACGATCTTCTACCTGCTCTACTGGCACCCGTCCCCAAGGGGTCAGCTGAAGGCCGGTGCGAGACCATCCCAACACAAGTACTTCACCTCAAGGAACTCCTCGATGCCATAGTGCGAACCCTCGCGCCCGAGCCCGCTCTGCTTCACGCCCCCGAAAGGGGCAACCTCGTTCGAGATCAGGCCGCAATTGATTCCGATCATCCCGGCCTCGATGGCGGAGGACGCGCGCCAGATGCGCGCCGCGTCGCGGCTGTAGAGATAGGCGGCGAGTCCGTACTCGGTCGCATTCGCGACCGCATATGCGTCCTCGTCCTTCTCAAAGCGAAACAGCGGCGCAAGCGGTCCGAAGGTTTCTTCCCGCGCCAGTGCCATATGCGACGTGGCACCGGCAACGACGGTCGGCTCGAAAAAGCGGCCACCCAGCGCATGGCGATTCCCGCCGTGCAACACCGTCGCACCTTGTGCCACGGCATCGGCGATGTGTTCCTCCACCTTCAGGACGGCGGCATCATCGATCAGCGGACCGAGTTGCACGTCCGCTTCCAGGCCATTGCCGACCCGCAATTTCCCGACACGCTCGACCAGCTTGGCGGCAAAGGCTTCGTACACGCCGGCCTGGACGAGCACCCGGTTGGCGCTGATGCACGCCTGGCCGGTGTTGCGGAACTTCGCCGCGACCACGCCATCGGCCGCAGCGTCGAGGTCCGCATCATCGAAGATGATGAAAGGTGCGTTGCCTCCCAGTTCCATCGAGCATTTCTTGATGGTGCTCGCGGCTTGCGCCAGCAACACGCGCCCGACCTCGGTCGAACCGGTGAAGGTGATCTTGCGCACCAGAGGATGCGACGTGAGTTGATTCCCGATGTCGCGGGTATCGTTGCCCGTCAGGACGTTGAACACGCCCGCCGGCACGCCGGCGCGTCGGGCCAGTTCCGCCAACGCCAGTGCCGTGAGCGGCGTCTGGCTCGCGGGCTTGACGACCATGCTGCACCCGGCGGCCAGCGCCGGGCCCGCCTTGCGGGTGATCATCGCCGCGGGGAAGTTCCAGGGCGTGATGGCGGCGCAGACGCCGATCGGCTCCTTCAGCGCCACGATGCGCTGGGTGTCCTTCGGCGCCGGGATCACATCGCCCCGCACCCGCTTCGCTTCCTCGGAGAACCACTGGAGGAACGACGCCGCGTACTGGACCTCGGTTTTCGCCTCGGCCAGCGGTTTCCCTTCCTCCAGCGTGATCAGGGTCGCCAGGTCGTCGCCGTGGAGGACCATCAGGTCGTACCAGCGGCGCAGCACCTCCGATCGCTGCTTGGCCGTGGTCCGGCGCCAGTCGAGGAATGCACGGTGTGCCACCTCGATGGCCTGCGCCGTCTCGGCCTGCCTGAAGCGAGGCAGGTCGACCAGCGGCTCATCGGTGGCGGGATTGCGCAAGGTGTACTTGCCGTGCGGCGTGGCATCGACCCACTCGCCGCCGACGAAGGCGGCGGCGCGGAACAGTTCGGGATCCTTCAGAAGGCTTTTCATGGTGTGCGGGTTCGCGTGCTGCATCAACCGATGCGCTTGGTTTCGAATCGAATGGGAAGAGGCGTGGCCAGTCCGGCGGCGCGAGCGAGGTCGAGGATCATCCCGGCGATTACGACGTCTTGCAGGCCGGAACCGACCGACTTGTACATGGCCACTCCGCCTTCGCGGGAGAGACTCAACTTGCCGGACATCAGGTCATTCAGGCTGATGCACTTCCCGTCGAGCACGACGCCGTCTTTCCGGGCGGCCAGCATGTCGCCAGATTCCTCGAGCACTTCCTCCACGTTGTCGCAGACGATGAGACCGGCGCGCGCCACCACGCTGCTGTCGACCTCCCGCTGGTCGGGAAGCGTCGACCCGATGGAAACCACGGTGGCGTGGGGCTCCAGCCAGGCACCGTGCAGGATGGGCTCCTCTCCATACGAGCGGGCCGCCGCCAGCACGATGTCGGCGCCACCCACGGCCTCGGCGGGCGAATCGACCGCGCGCGCACGGACACCCAACTCTGCGCCCATGGCGTCGGCGAATGCCGTGCGCTTGGTCGGCGTCGGACTGTAGATCCTGATCTCCCGCAGCTCGCGCACTGCGGCGATGGCGAGCGTGTGCATGCGCGCTTCCAGCCCGCTGCCCAGGACCGCAAGGCGAGCACCTCCCTGCGGCGCCAAGCGGTCCAGTGCGGCTGCGGATGTGGCTGCCGTGCGATACGCGGTGACCAGGTTGCCGTCCACGATCGCGGCCAGCGAGCCTGTCGTCGCATCGAACAGGACCACGGCGTACTCAAGCTGCCGACCTGCCGGCCCGAACGCCATGCCCATCAGCTTGGCCCCGTAGTAGCGCGATCCCGGCGGCACCGCCGTCATGGTTCGCAGCGAGGCGCGCTCTGCTACCCCTGCAGCGATCGTGCGTCGGGGAACGGCATGAGGCCCCAGGGCCCGTGCGTAGGTTTCCTGCAGGGCCCGCACGGCGGGCAGCCACTGGAAAACCGCAGCAGCGGTTTCGGAGGAGACGAACACGGGCGCGTCGGCCGCAGCGCTCACGGAGGGATTTGCGTTGGAGGAGCTCATTCGAATTTCAGTTTGGCTTCGTTGATGACGCGCCGGTACAGCTGGGTGTCATGGCGCACCTGATCGATCAGCAGGCTCGGGGGCCCGGAACGGGGAACCATTCCGAGTTCCCGAAAGCGCGCTTTCAGTCCTTCGTTCTGCAGGGCGACGTTCAGCGCCTGATTCAGGCGCTCGATCACGGGCGTAGGTGTGCCGAGCGGGGCGAAGATCCCAAGCCAGGAGGCCGTCTCCATGCCCTTCAGCCCGGCTTCCGCCACGGTGGGCACGTCCGGCATTCGCGGGTCGCGCTCGGTGCCCGAGACCGCCAGGATCCTGACCCTCCCTGTCTTGGCGAATTCGATGGCCGTGGCATCGAAGGTGAGATCGATGCGGCCAGCCGCCACTTCAGTGAGCGCGCTCGAGGTGGACCGGTACGGAATGTGGACGAGATAGGTGCCCGTCAAGGCCTTGAACAGTTCGCCGCCCAAGTGCGCCCCGCTGCCTGGACCGGCGCTGCCGTAGGTCAGCTTTCCGGGATTCTTGCGGGCGTAGTCGATGAACTCCTGCAGCGTCTTCACGGGCAGTGCCGCATTGATGACCAAAGCTATCGGGTACACCGAAGCGATTCCCACGGGCGCAGCAGCCGTCACCGCGTCGTATTTCACCGACGGATCGACCAGCGGAAGGATGCTGTAGGCAATGTTGGTGAGCAGCAGCGTGTTGCCATCCGGCTTCGCCGCGAACGCGGCGGACGTTCCGATGCGCGTGCCTCCGCCCGGCCGGTTCTCGACGATCACGGGCTGGCCCAACACCCCGCCCAGCTGCGCGCAGATGACGCGCGCCCCGATGTCAGTGATTCCACCCGCCCCATAGGGCACGATCACGCGAAGCACCTCGGCGGCGCTGGCAGATGAAAGCAGGAAGCCGCCGATTCCGCCAAGGAAAGTGCGGCGCGCAAGAAGTGTCATCGTCTTGTCTCAGGTTCTTTTTTGGATGCCATGATCTGCGGGGCCTTCGAAGCACCGCTTCAGCAGGGATGCCGCCCCACCATGAACGCGCTGTCCGGATCGGGCGTCACGGGGAGTCCCGAGGCCACCAGCCCTTGGCGAAGCAGCTTCATGAAACGATCGGGAATGCGCATCGCCGGCGCGCGCAGCGGCCCGCCATTGAAGCCCGCCAGCCAGTCCTGGTACTTCCACATGGTCCGGTTCAGGACGGAGGTACCGCCTATGTAAGCCTGGGTCGCCGCCCCATTCGCACCGCGTGCGGGGTTGACCTTCCAGTACAGCTCCATCGCCTGTTCCCACTCGCCCTTGCGCGCCAGCTCGAACGCGCGCGGGTAGTAGTCGCTCATCCACTGCGTGTTGCTGGTGCCGGAGAACTGCATCTTCATCACGCTCATCAGCGGGATGGCGTCGGCCTCGATCGGGCAGCTGATGACCACCTCGTCACGGAAGTGGTGGTACATCTCGCAGACCCCGGCGGGCAGCGGAAAGCCTTGCTCGGACTTGATCGCCACGATGTTCGGGCAGTCCTTGAGCAGTCGCCGCACGAATTCCACCGACATGCCCGCCGGATGGATGCGCTCGAAGCCCCAGGCCGGCAGCGGAAACAGCATCACGGCCAGCTTGGTCGCGTCGCAGAACTGCTTGGTGTAGTCGTAGACCTCCTGCTCCGTGGTGGGCCAGAACTGCGCGGGATACGAGAGCAGCACCATGGTGGCACCCGCGGTTTCCGCCAGCTTGACGGCCTCGATGTTCTCCGCGAGCGTGTTGAAGGCCGCATGGAAGAACAGGCCGAAGCCGGGACCCGCAGTCTCCGCCGCCCAAGCCGTGAAGCTGGCGTTCTCCTCCGGCGTGATGGCAACTTCGGCGCACAGCAGCGTGTGCTTGAATCCGAGCTCCTTGGCGAGCGCGATGTCATGGCGAATGCCGCGCTCGTTCAATCGCTTGAGATCCGCCGAATAGCTGGGGATGGTCACGGCCGAGCAGCCGACCAGGTTTTCCCGGGCCCAGGCCCGGGCGTCTGCGCGTTTGTAAGAAAGCATGGTTGATATGGAGCAAGTACGGAAGGTGTTTGAACTGTAGGTGCGGCGCGCGCGACAGACGAGTGGGTCCGCGCGATACCAGCTATCCGCTCAGGCGAAACCTGGGGCGTTGCCTTGCCTCTCCGCGAGGATTTCCGGCGCGATCGATAGGAGCAGCGTACGGATCTCCCGAGTCGCAAGCGTGTGCGGCCGGTGGCGCGCCACCGCAAGCACCACGGCACGCGCAAGCACCGGCTCCACGATCTTCACTGCGACGAGTCTCGCATTGTCGTGCGGAGCAATCGAGGCGGAGGTGATGGCATAGCCGGCGGCGGAAGCCGCGACTTCATGCTGCAATCGGATCGAGTTCGCTTCCGCCGCGATTCGCAGGCCGAGCCCCAGCTTGCGCGCCTGCAGGGCCAGCTTCTCACGCAGCGGGTGTGGTTCTCCCGGAAGGACCAGCGGCAACCTGACGACCTCGTCGAACCGAATTTCCCGGCGGCCTGCGAGCGGGTCGCTGCTGGCGACGACGAGGCAGAGAGCACCCTCCATGAGGACCGGCTCGTCAGGAGCCGCTTCGCCGCCGTCGCGCAGCAGCAATGACAGGTCCAGCCGCCCCTGGTCCAGCATCTCCTGCAGCTGGGAACTCGAACCCTCCGTCAGGTGCAGCCGCACACGCGGAAACTGCTTGAGAACCCGCTGGTACAGAGGTCCGGCGAGCGCCGGAACAGTCGAAGGCAGGAGCCCGAGGCGAACGTCCCCGACGGGGACACCGCGACTCGATCGAACCTCGTCGGCAAAGCTCTCCGACTCCGCGATGAGTTGCTTGATCCGGGGGTACAGCTGCTGCCCGAGTTCGGTCAGCACAACCCCGCGCCCGGTCCGGCGGAACAGGCGCGATCCCGCTTCGCTCTCGAGTTGCGCGATATGCCGGCTGACAACAGATTGCGGCACATCCGCAGCGATGGCCGCGCGCGAGATCGACCCCAGCTCCGCCACCTTGACGAAGTGGTGCCAGCCGGCGTCGATGATGGACTTCATGTGCGAAATTGTCGCCGCACATCCCGCGCCGGACATTGGCCGGCGGCGGTCAAGCCGAGCTGGAGGAACTCACGCAGTCCCGGCCTGCATCCGGCCGATGCGGCTTCGCATCTGCAGGTAGAAACAAAAGGCCACTGCGTCAATGGCGACAGCCGCCCACCCGATCGCTCCATACCCGAAGAACTTGGCCAGCGTTCCCCCGAGGATGGGCCCCACCGCGGAACCCATCATCATCATGGCGGGCGTCGCGGAAACGGCCCGTCCGGAGGGATCCAGCTGCGCCAGCACGCCGAAAGTGAAGATATGAGTGAAGATCACTGTCGAGACGAAGAAGGCGCCCGCCGCCGCGTAAACCGGAAAGGCCGTGCTCGACACGAGAAGCAACGCCAGCGTCGCCTGCGTTGCCGCGCCTGCAAGGACGACGTTCCGGGCGTCCAGCCTGCGCTGCATCAGGGCAGCAACCGCACCCGGCGCAAGGTTGACGACGCCGACGACGATCAGCAGCACCTGCAGGCTGAAAGCGGAGTACCCGCGGTCAGCTCCCATGCGCTCCAGGAAGCTGAACACCATGGCCTGCGTCACGTTCATCAAGCTGATGCCAGCCATGGCGCACCAAGCGGCCTTTGGCAGCACCGTCGTACCGAAACGCCGCGCCGCAGTCACTTGCGGGGCGGGCTGCACGTTCGGAAACGCCAGGGCCGCGATGATGCACGCCGCGAGCATGATCCCGCCGAAGACGGCGAAGAGGCCCTGGCCGCCGACCGCTGCAATGATCTGGGGAGTGCCCGCCATGTAGGCGATGCCGAAGACACTCACCGCGACTTGCATGAAACCGAAGAGTCGATGCGGATTGGCCGTGAGGGCGACGGTACCGTGCGTGATGCTCAACCCGGCCCCGGTGGCAAGTCCACCCACTGCGTGCAGGACGGCGAGCGTTCCGAACTGGCTGGTGCGCATGCAGGCCAGGAACGCCGCGCCCGCAACCGCGTAGGCGACCGGGACAATCCAACGCCCGGGCAAGCGGTGGAAGCGCGGTGCCAGGACCATGCTCGCCGCGACTCCGCCTGCCAGGAACAAGGTGGCCAGCGCACCCGCCTGCTGCGGGTCGAAGCCGAACCGTGCGATCAGCGTGCCGACCCACACCGGCAATGCCACGATGTCCACCATCCCCGCACAGTGCGTTGCCATCAGGGCGATGCGCGCACGCAGATTGTCTGCAGAATTCAATTCAAGCTCCTCGAGGCGGTTGTGATCCACAGCGCACCTTCTTCATCGCGCTCCACCGCTACTGCACTCAGCGATTGCCCAATGCACGGGCCTTGCCTGCAGACGCCGGTCTCGATGTCGAACACCGCGCCGTGGCCATAGCAGACGATCGACTGCGCGTCAGCGCTCAGGTAGGCGTCTTTTCGCCAGGCCAGCGGCGCACCGTCGACATGCGGGCAGGCGTTGCGCCACCCCCGAACCGAATCCCCGTGGCGGACCACGAACATGGTGTCGCGAGATGCCCCTGCAGGATCGAATCCGCGGGCTGTGCCGTCGGGGAGCTCCTCGAACCTGCAGAGGTATTTACGCATTCGCGATCCTTCAGTGCGCCGGGGCACCTGGCGGCGGGCCACCGGGCGCCCACTTCTCGCGGCGCTGAAACAGGAATATCTGCGACTCGTCCACCTCCATCGGTGCTTCGCGCGCAACCCAGGTGTCGTCGTGCAGATCCATGTCCGCGTCGTACTCCACATGGCAGCCCACGGGGCTGTTGAAATACCAGAACCAGTTGGAGCCGAACTTGTGCCGCCCGGGGCCCCAGAACGTCTCGTAGCCCTTCGCGGCAAAGCGGTAGCCGCACTGCAGCACTGCGGTGGGGCCCGAGAGATGGAAGGTGAAGTGCTCCACGCCTTTCATGAACGGCGGCGTCTGGATCAGGAACAGGGTGTGGTGGTCCAATGTTCCCGCGGGGCGCAAGAAGGAGCCGGCACCGGTGAACCGGTCGGTGCAGCGGAACCCGAGCCGGTCCGTGTAGAACTTCGCGGCCTTGGCCAGGTCGGGCACGAAGTACACCACGTGCGAGAGCGTCAGCGGCCGGAATTGCGCATCCGCGCTCGCGCCCAGAGTGTTCGGTCCGCGTCCCGGCTTGTTTCCGGGGGTGTTGACAGCCTCGCCGGGGACGTCGATCTTGCGCCGAACAGACACTTGGAAGCCGAGAACGAAACCCATGTCGTCGCAAGCTTCGATCGAGCCGTCGTGAAGACGCTTGACCTCGCGGTCGCGGCCGAGATCGGCCGCGATGGCGTCCAGTGTCTCGCGGTCTGCGACGCCGTAGATCGTCTTGCGCAGCATCGTCCCGGTTTCCATCGGCGGGGGCAACGAAGGGTCGTCGCGGCGCGCGATGACGATGGACGTCCCGTCCACAGCCTCGAAGCGCCCGCCAGCATTGCTTACGCCGACCGGCGTCAGGCCGTAGTCGGTGAAGTACTGGGTGCAAGCAGCGACGTCATCGACGCCGAAGACCAGGGAATCGGGTCCTAGGATGTTCATGTGTTCCTTTGCGAGGGTTGGGGGGCTCGGCGATCCGGCTCGCACGCGGATCCTGCCGCACGAACCAATACTAGACGATCCGTCTCGTTCCGTGATTCGGGAAAAACCCTCGATGCCCCAG
>DASXKG010000576.1:0-5457 GCA_036496965.1 Variovorax sp. | reverse complement strand
GGTGGCCACCGGTTACGTGGCGCTGGCCAGCTTCATGGCGCAGCAGTTGAACTGGGCCGGCATCGTCATGTCGGCCTTCTATGTGCTCTTCAAGTTCTCCGACGACCTGTTCATGGCATTGGTTTCGTCGCGCGGCCGTTTTGGCGAGCGGCTGGGGGCGAGCTTCGGCCTGCAGCCGCGCACGCTGGACCAGGCGGCAGTGCTGCTGTCGGGCGCCAGCCGCGTGGTGCTCTTCTTCTACATGGTGGTCGCGCTGCTGACGCCCCTGGGCAGCAGCCCGGACGAGGTGTTCCAGCAAAGCAGCAAGTTCGGCGGCGGCGTCAAGGTGGGCGAGATCAAGCTCGTGCCGAGCGCCATCATGAGCGCCGTGGCGGTGCTGATCGTCGGCTTCATCGCCCTGCGGGTGGTCAAGCGATGGCTCGAGCGGAGCTATCTGCCGCAAACCACGCTCGAGCCCGGCATGCAGAGCTCGATCACCACCCTGCTCGGCTACGTGGGCGGGATCATGGTGGTGGCCTTCTCGATGTCGGCGCTGGGCATCGGGGTGGAGCGCATCGCCTGGGTGGCGAGCGCGCTGTCGGTCGGCATCGGCTTCGGCCTGCAGGCGATCGTGCAGAACTTCATCTCGGGGCTGATCCTGCTGGCCGAACGCCCGGTCAAGGTCGGCGACTGGGTGGTGCTGGGCAATGCCGAGGGCGATATCCGCCGCATCAACGTCCGCGCCACCGAGATCGAGCTGGGCGACCGCTCCACGATGATCGTGCCGAACTCGGAGTTCATCACCAAGACGGTGCGCAACATGACGCTGTCCAACGCCGAGGGCCGGGTCCTGATCCGGCTGCCGATGCCGCTCGGCACCGACGCGACCCGGGCCCGCGAGGTGATCCTGGCGGCCTTCGCGGCCCACCCCGGCGTGCTGGCCAGTCCGGCTCCGTCGGTGACGCTCGACGGGGTGGAGATCGGGGTGCTGATCTTCCAGGCCATCGCCTACGTGCAGAGCCCGCGCCTGGCCGGCGGCGTTCGCAGCGAAGTGCTGTTCGCGGTGCTCGACGGCCTGCGCAGCGCCGGTCTGTCGCTGGCGGCCTATCCGGGCGCGCTGGCGCCCCTGGGCACGCAGGCCCCTGCGGCACCGACGGCAGCGCCGATCGTGCAGCCGCCACCGCCGCCTCCGCCCGTGCTGCCGGGGCTCATAGGGTGAACAAGCGCTAGGAGCCTAGGCCTTCCAGGCGCCGCCAAGCAGCCACTGGCTGCCGGCACAAACCACCACCAGCGCCGCATAGGTGGCCATCCTGCCGTCCTGGCCGAAGACCACCAGCCCGCCCGCCAGTACCACCACGCCGAGCACGAAATTGACGGCGCCCTGCACCCACCAGGCGGGTGCGCCCGCCCCCCTGCGCATCGCCACGCGGGCCAGCACGGGCAGCAGGAAACCGACCGCGAAGGCCGGCGCGACGAAGTTGAGCAGGTGGTAGAGAATGTCCAGCGGCGTCATGGGAACGTCATGGAAAGAGTGGCGCCGCGGTCCATTTTCGGCCCGGCGGGCGGCGGCGGGGCGCTGATTTTATAATCCTCGCTTATGTCAGTCTGGGCCCTCGGCTTGAACCACACGACCGCGCCGCTCGACCTGCGCGGTCGTTTCGCGTTCGCCATCGACCAGATCGTCCCCACGCTGCACAACCTGCGGGGCTCCTTCGGCTCCCATCGGCATCCCGATGTCGAGGCCGCAATCATCTCCACCTGCAATCGCACCGAGATCTACTGCGCCGCCGACCAGATCGCGCTCGACCACACGATCGACTGGCTGGCCCAGAGTGGCGGCGTGGCGCCCAACCTGCTGCGCGCACACGCCTACACGCTGCACGACGGCCAGGCCGCGCGGCATGCCTTCCGCGTGGCCAGCGGGCTGGATTCCATGGTGCTCGGCGAGGCCCAGATCCTGGGCCAGATGAAGGATGCGGTGCGTGCGGCGGAAACCGCCGGCGCCCTCGGCAGCACGCTCAACCAGCTGTTCCAGCGCTCCTTCGCGGTGGCCAAGGAAGTGCGCACCGCCACCGAGATCGGCGCCCATTCGATCAGCATGGCGGCCGCCGCGGTGCGGCTGGCGGCCCAGCTGTTCGAGGATCTGCGCCAGGCGCGCGTGCTCTTCGTCGGCGCCGGCGAGATGATCGACCTGGCGGCGACGCATTTCGCGGCCCGGCAGCCGAAGTCGATCGTGATCGCCAACCGCTCGCTCGAGCGCGGCGAGAAACTGGCCTCGCGCTTCGGCGGCCAGGCGATCCGGCTGGCCGATCTGCCCGGCCGCCTGGCCGAGTTCGACATCGTCGTCAGCTGCACCGCCAGCACGCTGCCGCTGATCGGCCTGGGCGCCGTCGAACGCGCGCTCAAGGTGCGCCGCCATCGACCGATGTTCATGGTCGACCTGGCCGTGCCGCGCGACATCGAGCCCGAGGTCAAGGCGCTCGAAGACGTCTATCTCTACACCGTCGACGACCTGGCGCAGGTCGTGCAGCAGGGTCACGCCAACCGGCAGGCCGCCGTGGCCCAGGCCGAAGTCATCATCGATGCCGGCGTGCAGAGCTTCATGCACTGGCTCGACCAGCGCGGCACGGTCCCGCTGATCCGCCAGCTGAGCGCCCAGACCGACGAGTGGCGCGCCGCCGAACTGGTGCGCGCGCACAAGCTGCTCGCCAAGGGCGAAAGCATCGACGCGGTGCTCGAAGCCCTGTCGCGCGGGCTGACGCAGAAGATGCTGCACGGCGCGCTGGCGGAGCTGCATGCCGGCGATGCCGCGGCGCGCGAGCAGACCGCCCAGACCATCTCGCGGCTCTTCCTGCGCAACGAGCCGCGCAAAGAGCCTTAGCGACGCCGCCGGCACCAGCGGCGCCGGTGCGCCGCCTTCGTCATCGCCGCCGCCATCGGTTGCGCCCCCGTCTTCCCCGTCTTCCCCGTCTTCCTGGCTCCCCGTGAAACCCTTTCTGCGTCACCAACTCGAGCGCTACGCGCAACGTCTGGGCGAACTCGATTTCCTGCTCTCGCGCGAGGACATCATGTCCGACATGGCCCAGTACCGGACCATCTCGCGCGAGCATGCCGAGGTGACCCAGATCGCCGGGCGCTACGGCCGCCTGCTGCAGCGCGAGGCCGACCTCGCCGCGGCCCGCGAGATGCAGGACGAGCCCGGGATGGCCGAGCTGGCGCAGGAGGAAATCGCCAGCGCCGAGGCCGAGCTGCTGCAGATCGAGGACGAACTGCAGCGCCTGCTGCTGCCCAAGGACCCGGACGATGCCCGCAACGCCTTCCTCGAAATCCGCGCCGGCACCGGCGGCGACGAATCGGCGCTCTTTGCCGGCGACCTGCTGCGCATGTACACCCGCTATGCCGAGCGCACCGGTTGGCGCTGCGAGATCGTGAGCGAAAGCGCCAGCGAACTGGGCGGCTACAAGGAAGTGGTGCTGCGCATCGTCGGCGACGCGGTGTTCGGCCGGCTGCGCTTCGAATCCGGCGGCCATCGGGTCCAGCGCGTGCCGGCGACCGAGACCCAGGGCCGCATCCACACCAGCGCCTGCACGGTGGCGGTGCTGGCCGAACCCGACGAGGCCCAGGCGGTGCAGATCAACCCGGCCGACCTGCGCATCGACACCTACCGCGCCAGCGGCGCCGGCGGCCAGCACATCAACAAGACCGATTCGGCGGTGCGCATCACGCACATCCCGACCGGCATCGTCGCCGAGTGCCAGGACGACCGCAGCCAGCACCGCAACAAGGCGAAGGCGATGCAGGTGCTGTCGGCGCGCATCCAGGAGAAGGACCGCAGCGAGCGCGCCGCCAAGGACGCGGCCACGCGCAAGGGCCTGATCGGCACCGGCGACCGCTCCGACCGCATCCGCACCTACAACTTTCCCCAGGGCCGGCTCACCGACCACCGGATCAACCTGACGCTCTACAAGCTGC
Source organism: Variovorax sp. (assembly GCA_036496965.1). GTDB lineage: Bacteria > Pseudomonadota > Gammaproteobacteria > Burkholderiales > Burkholderiaceae_C > Variovorax. The sequence goes on along the minus strand of DASXKG010000576.1, from coordinate 1,506 downwards.
TGGCGATCATGGAGGGCGACCTGGGCGATGTCATCGCGGCCCTGCAATCCGCACGCGAGGCCGAGCAGCTGGCCGAACTCGAAGCCAGCCTGCCCGCATGATGATGATGAATCTGCGCGCCGCGCCTGCGCCATCCACACCGGCAGGGATGCTGGCGGCGGCTGCTTCCCTCGGCCTGGACCGGCTCGACGCCCAGTTGCTGCTGCTGCATGCGCTGGGACGCGCCGCCAGCGAGCGCGCGTGGCTCCTGGCGCACGACACCGACATCCTGCCCGACCCGGTCTGGCCCGCCTTCCTGAGCCTTTGCGGCCGCCGCTCGGGCGGCGAGCCGATAGCCTATCTGCTCGGCGAAAAGGAATTCCACGGCATCCGGCTGCAGGTCGACGAGCGCGTGCTGGTGCCGCGGCCCGACACCGAGACGGTGGTCGACTGGGCCCTGGAATGCCTGGCGGGCCGCCGCGCACCGGCGGTGCTCGACCTGGGCACCGGCAGCGGCGCCATTGCGCTGGCGCTCCGCCATGCGCGGCCCGATGCCCGGTTGACTGCGGTCGACGCCAGCGCCGACGCCTTGGCGGTGGCCCGCGCCAACGCAGCGCGGCTCGGCCTCGCGGTGCGCTTCGTCGAGGCCGACTGGCTCGAAGGCGCCGAACGGGCGCACGACCTGATCGTCTCCAACCCGCCCTACGTGGCAGCGGGCGATCCGCATCTGGCCGCGCTGCGCCACGAACCGCAGCAAGCGCTGGTCGCCGGCAGCGACGGCCTGGACGACATCCGGCGCATCGTCGAGGCGGCGCCGGAGCACCTGAAGCCCGGCGGCTGGCTGCTGCTCGAGCACGGCCATGACCAGGGCGAGGCGGTGCGGCGCCTGCTGGTCCTGCGCGGCTTCGCCGAGGTGCAAAGCCGCAACGACCTCGCCGGCATCGCGCGCTGCTCCGGCGGAAACCGGCCGCTGGTGAAATAATCGCCCCAATCCAACTTCAGGAGTCCCCATGTCCGACGCCCAGCAACGCATCGACGATCTCGTCAAGCGCAACGATCTCGTGCTCTTCATGAAGGGCAATGCCAGTTTCCCGATGTGCGGATTCTCCGGCCGCGCGATCCAGATCCTCAAGGCCGTGGGCGTCGACACCCGCACGCTGAAGACCGTCAACGTGCTCGAGGACGAGGCCGTGCGTCAGGGCATCAAGGAATACAGCAACTGGCCGACCATTCCGCAGCTCTACGTCAAGGGCGAATTCGTCGGCGGCTCGGACATCCTGATGGTGATGTACGAATCGGGCGAGCTGCAGCAGATGCTCAACGCCAGCCCCGCCTGAGGATTACGCGCGCCGAGCGAATCCATGAGCCACGAGCACGCCGATCACGATCACGGTCAGGACGCCTGGAAGCACGACGGCGTCCGGGTGATCCCGGGCAACCAGCTCGACACCCATACGGCGCAGACGCCGGGCATGAACCGCGCCGCGGCGATCAATTTCGCCCGTGTCGGTGCGCAGAAGCTGTGGG
>DASXKG010000575.1:0-3384 GCA_036496965.1 Variovorax sp. | reverse complement strand
ACGGCACCCACGCCCAGGCCGACCTGGGGGGCGCGATCGGCATCGCTGAGATGGGCCAGCGCGCGCGCATCGGCCAGTCGCGCCGCCGCGCCCTGGAGGGTGCTATTGCGCTGGTCGGCACTGGCGATCAGCTGGTCGAGTTGCGGATCGTCGAAGGCGCGCCACCATTCGCCGCGCGGCTGCGACTCGGCCGGCTGGGCGGGGGTCCAGCTGCCCTCCTGCCCGGCCGCGGCCTGCTCCTTGAATTGCGCCGGCGGCGTGAATTCCGGCTGCACCTTCGGCGCGCTCGCGCAACCGGCCAGCACCAGCGCCGCCAACAGGGGCAGCAGCCCGCCACGCCAGGACGGGCCCGGCGAATGAAGTCTTGAATCCATGATGAGCTTCCCTTGAAGATCCCCGCGCCTAGTCGCGGGAGCGCAGCGGCGCCGCGGGCGAAGAGCGCAAGCCGCCGCCGCCGCCGCCACCGGCCACGGGCTCGGCCGCGGACACGAACCCTTCCAGATGCGGCACCTCGCCGTGCAGGCGCAGCAGCCGGTTGCCGGTCAGCCGCCGCAGCAGCACATAGAACACCGGCGTCAGGAAGAGACCGAAGGCGGTGACGCCGATCATTCCGGAGAACACCGCAATGCCCATCGCGCGGCGCATCTCGGCGCCCGCGCCCGTGGAGAGCACCAGCGGCAGCACGCCCATGATGAAGGCCATCGAGGTCATCAGGATCGGCCGCAAGCGCAGCCGGCTGGCCTCGATCGCCGCCTGGATCGGCGTGCGGCCGGCGAACTCCAGTTCGCGGGCGAACTCGACGATCAGGATCGCGTTCTTGGCCGACAGCCCGACCAGCACCATCAGGCCGATCTGGGTGAACACGTTGTTGTCGCTGCCGGACAGCCAGACGCCGCTCATCGCCGCCAGGATGCCCATCGGCACGATCAGGATGATCGCGATAGGCAGGGTCAGGCTCTCGTACTGCGCCGCCAGCACCAGGAACACCAGCAGGATCGCCAGCGGAAACACCCACAGCGCCGAATGGCCGGCCAGGATCTCCTGGTAGGTCAGTTCGGTCCATTCGAAGCTGACGCCCTGCGGCAGCGTCTCGGCTGCGATGCGTTCCACCGCGGCCTGCGCCTGGCCCGAGGAGAAGCCGGGCGCCGGGCCGCCGTTGATGTCGGCCGAGAGAAAGCCGTTGTAGCGCATGGCGCGCTCGGGGCCGAAACTGGGCTTGATGTTCATCAGCGCCGACAGCGGCACCATCTCGCCGCTGGCCGAGCGCACCTTGAGCAGGCCGATGTCCTCGGCCCGGGCGCGGTACGCCGCATCGGCCTGCACGCGCACGCTGTAGGTGCGGCCGAAGCGGTTGAAGTCGTTGGCATACAGGCTGCCGAGGTAGATCTGCATGGTGTCGAAGACGTCGGTCACCGACACGCCGAGCTGGCGCGCCTTGGTGCGGTCGATGTCGGCATAGAGCTGCGGCACATTGACCTGCCAGCTGGTGAACAGGCCCGCCAGTTCCGGCGTTTGCGCCGCCTTGGCCATGAAGGCCTTCACTGCCCCATCCATCGCCGCGTAGCCCACCGAGCCGCGATCCTCGAGCTGCAGCTTGAAGCCGCCCGTGGTGCCCAGGCCCTGCACCGGCGGCGGCGGGAAGATGGCGATGAAAGCATCCTGGATCTGGCCGAACTGCTGGTTGAGCTGGCCGGCGATCGCGCCGGCGCTGAGGTTTTTCGCCTTGCGCTGGTCGAAGTCCTTCAGGGTCACGAAGACGATGCCGGAGTTGGAGCTGTTGGTGAAGCCGTTGATCGACAGGCCCGGGAAGGTGACCGCATGCTCGACGCCCGGCTGCTTCATCACGATCTCGTTCATGCGCCGCGTGACTTCCTCGGTGCGGTCCAGCGTGGCGCCGTCGGGCAACTGGGCGAAGCCGATCAGGTACTGCTTGTCCTGTGCCGGCACGAAGCCTCCCGGCACCGCGTGGAACAGCCCGAAGGTCAGGCCCGCCAGCGCCAGGTAGGCCGCCACCATCAGCGCCTTGTGCGAGATCGCACCCTTCACGCCGCGGCTGTAGCCCTCGGCGCCGCGCCGGAACAGCCGGTTGAAGCCGCGGAAGAAGCGGCCGAATACACGGTCCATGCCGCGCGTCAGCGCGTCCTTGGGCGCATCGTGGCCGCGCAGCAGCAAGGCGGCGAGCGCCGGCGACAGGGTCAGCGAGTTGATGGCCGAGATCACCGTCGAGATGGCGATCGTCAATGCGAACTGGCGATAGAACTGCCCCGTGAGCCCGCTGATGAAGGCCAGCGGCACGAACACGGCGACCAGCACCAGCGCGATCGCGATGATCGGCCCCGAGACCTCGCGCATGGCGCGGTAGGTCGCTTCGCGCGGCGTCAATCCCGCCTCGATGTTGCGCTCGACGTTTTCCACCACGACGATCGCGTCGTCGACCACGATGCCGATCGCCAGCACCAGCCCGAACAGGCTCAGCGCATTGATCGAGAAGCCGAACAGGTGCATCACCGCGAAGGTGCCGACGACCGAGATCGGCACCGCCAGCAGCGGGATGATCGAAGCCCGCCAGGTCTGCAGGAACAGGATCACGACCAGCACCACCAGTGCGATGGCTTCCAGCAGGGTGTGGACCACCGACTCGATCGATGCCCGCACGAACTGGGTCGGGTCGTAGACGATGCTGTAGTCCATGCCGTCGGGCATGTTCTTCTTCAGCTCGGCCATGGTGGCGCGCACGCCGTTGGAAATCTGGATCGCGTTCGATCCCGGCGCCGCGAAGATCGGTATCGCCACCGCCTCCTTGTTGTCCAGCAGCGAACGCAAGGCATAGCTGGAAGCGCCGAGCTCCAGCCGGGCCACGTCGCGCAGCCGCGTCACCGCGCCATCCGCGCCGCTCTTGACGATGATGTCGCCGAATTCCTCCTCGGTCTGCAGCCGGCCCTGGGCATTGATCGAGATCTGCATGTCCACCCCCGGCAGGCCGGGCGAGGCGCCGATCACGCCGGCGGCGGCCTGCACGTTCTGCTCGCGGATCGCGGCCACCACGTCGCTGGCGGACAGGCCGCGCTGCGCCACCTTCTGCGGGTCGAGCCAGACGCGCATCGAGTAGTCGCCCGAGCCGAACAGCTGCACGTCGCCCACGCCCTGCACGCGGGCCAGCCGATCCTTGACATTGAGCAGCGCATAGTTGCGCAGGTAGGTCATGTCGTAGCGGCCGCTGGGCGACAAGAGGTGCACCACCATCGTCAGGTCGGGCGAGCTCTTGATGGTGGTGATGCCGAGCCGCCGCACCTCCTCGGGCAGGCGCGGCTCGGCCTGCGAGACGCGGTTCTGCACCAGCTGCTGCGCCTTGTCCGGATCGGTGCCGAGCCTGAAGGTGACGGT
>DASXKG010000574.1:0-9614 GCA_036496965.1 Variovorax sp. | reverse complement strand
GGCCGGCACATCGTCGACGTCGAAGACATGGATCAACAGGGTCGAGCGGTCGAACGCGATCTCGCCCCAGGCGGTGCCCGGCGTCAGGCAGATGATCATCGCCAGCACCGCCAGTCCGTTCGGGTCGCGCATGTCGAGCGGCACCCGCACGAAGCTGGGCGCCATCTGGTCGTCGCGGCGCGTCAGCAGCAGCCGGGCCACGGCGAGCGCCGACACCATCATGTCGTAGGCCGCCACGAAGCACAGGCGCAGTGCCACGCCGGGCCTTCGCATCCGGGCCGTGGCCGGCCGCAGCGACTGGGTCAGCAGCGGCACGGCCAGCGCCAGGATCGCGGCCGACAGCAGCGTCGACGCATCGAGCGACTGGTTGAGCAGCAGCCAGACGGCGAACAGCGCCAGCGACAGCGGCAGCGAGGGCAGCCAGCGCTTGATCATGGCGCGGCTCCGGGGCTGCGCGCGGGATTCGGCACCTGCGTGGCCTGGAACACGGCCCGCCGATAGGCAGTCGGCGAGAACAGGCCCTGTGCGGTCGCTGCCGCATGCTGCATCACGGGACCCGCGCCGATGGTCAACGCGAGACAGGCGGCCAGCAGCCCCGCCACCGGCAGCACCTCCAGCGCAGGAAGTGCCGGGAGCCTGGCATGCGGCTGGGTCCAGAAGTGGCGGATGCCGGTGCGGCTCAAGGCGATCAGCGTGAAGCAGCCGGAAACCAGCAGCAGCCCCATGAAGACCCAGGCCGCCGGCGCGATGCGCCCGGCGCCGAGCAGGCTCGACAGCATGGCGAACTTGCCGACGAAGCCCGACAGCGGCGGCATGCCCGCCAGCAGCAGCGTGCAACCGACGAAGCTCAGCCCGAGGAAGGCCACGCCGGCCGGGATCGCGCGGCCGTACAGCGCCTGCGCATCGTCGTCCAGGTTGACGTTGTCGAGCCGGCTCAGGTCTTCCGAAAGAAAGGGGGCATCCCCCGCGGCCTCGTGCGGCGCGATGCTCTGGCCGGCATTGCGCCAGCGCTCGATCATGTCGATCAGCAGGAAGAAGGCGCCAGCCGCCAGGGTCGAGCTCAGCAGGTAGTACAGCGCGCCGGCCCAGACCGCCGGCTGGCCGAAGCCGATCGCCGTCAGCAGCGTGCCTGCAGAAACCAGCACGCTGAAGCCGGCGAGATTCGACAGCCGCTGCGTGCCGATGATGCCGAAAGCCCCGACGAACAGGGTGGCCAGGCCGACGATCAACAGCACGTTCTGGCCGAACTGGGCCGAGACGCCGGTGTCGGGCGCGAACAGCAGCGTCCACAGCCGCAGCAGCGTGTAGACCCCGAGTTTGGTCAGCAGCGAGAACACCGCGCCCACCGGCGATACCGCGGCGCTGTAGGCCGGCACCAGCCAGAAATTGAGCGGCCAGGCACCGGCCTTGGCGAAGAAGGCGGTCGCCAGGATCGCCGCTGCCGCATGCACCAGGCCGAGATCGGCCGGATCGAGCTGGACAATGCGCACGCCGAGATCGGCCATGTTGAGCGTGCCGGACACCCCGTACAGCAGCGCCGCGCCGATCAGGAACAGCGAGGAAGCGGCCAGGTTGATCGCCAGATAGTGCAGCCCGGCCTGCACGCGCAGCCGTCCCGAGCCGTGCAGCAGGAGCCCGTAGGAGGCGGCCAGCATCACCTCGAAGAAGACGAAGAGGTTGAACAGGTCGCCGGTCAGGAAGGCGCCGTTGAGCCCCATCAGCTGCAGTTGCAGCAGCGGATGGAAATGCACGCCCGCGCGGTCCCAGCGCGAAGTCGAATAGATCGATGCGGCGAATGCGAGCACGCCGGTCAGCGCCACCATCATGGTCGACAACCGGTCGGCCACCAGCACGATGCCGAAGGGCGCGCGCCAGTTGCCGGGCAGATAGACGCCGATCGAGCCGGGCCCGCCACCGATGTCCGGTGCGTTGACCCAGCGCAGCAGCGCCAGTGCGGCCAAGAGCCCGATGAGCCCCGAGATCACGCTCAGTGCCGACCTGAGGCGGCGGCGCCGTTCGCTCAGCAACAGCATCAGCGCGGCGGTCAGCATCGGCACCAGGATCGGCACGGCAACCAGGTGCGGCATGCCGACATCGAGCAAACGGTCCAGCGGCGAGAAGATGTCCGTCATTGCCCGGGCCCTCGGCGTTCTTCGCCATCCACGTGGTCGGTGCCGCTCAGCCCGCGCGAGGCCAGCAGCACCACCAGGAACAGCGCCGTCATGGCGAAGCCGATCACGATCGCGGTCAGCACCAGGGCCTGCGGCATGGGGTCGGCGGTGTTCGCCAAGGTGGCGGCCACGCCCGGACGCAGCACCGGTTCGCTGTCGATCCTGAGCCGACCCATGCTGAAGATGAACAGGTTGACCGCATACGAAATCAAGGTCAGGCCCATGATCACCTGGAAGGTGCGCGGCCGCAGCAGCAGGTAGACGCCTGAGCCGGTGACGACGCCGATGGCCATGGCGAGCACGACTTCCATCAGGCGCCCTTGACCTCGGCCGCGAGGAACGCGGCTTCCTTCTCGTCCTGTTCGTCCGACCAGCGGTGGCTGCGGATCGACTGGTGGGCCAGCGCGGTGAGGATCAGCATCGTGGCGCCGAGCACCAGCGCGAACACGCCCATGTCGAAGAAGAGGGCGCTCGGCACGTGCACTTCACCCAGCACCGGCAGATGCAGGTGCGCGGTGTGGGTGGTGAGAAAGGGGTAGCCCAGCACGATGGCGCCGCCGCCGGTCGCGAGCGCGAGCAGCAGGCCGGCGGCGATCCAGCGCCTGGGATAGATGCGCAGATGCTCCTCGACCCACTCGGTGCCCGAGACGATGAACTGCAGCAGCAGAGCCACCGACATGACCAGCCCGGCGACGAAGCCGCCACCCGGCTGGTTGTGCCCGCGCATGAAGAAATACACCGACACCAGCACCGACAGCGGCAGCAGCAGGCGCACCAGCACGGCGGGCACCATCAGGTAGCCGACGGCCGTGTCCTTGGCGAGGCGCGGATTGAGCAGGTCGCTGCTGCCGCCATCCGATTGCAGTCGCTGCTGGATGGGCAGCGCCATCGATTCGACGGCCGGGCGAAAGCGCCGCAGCAGCGCATAGACCGTCAGCGCGACCACACCCAGCACGGTGATCTCGCCGAAGGTGTCGAAGCCGCGGAAGTCCACCAGCATCACGTTGACCACGTTGCTGCCGCCGCCCTGCGACAGCGCGTTGTCCAGGAAGAAGGGCGAAATGCTGAGCGTGAACGGCCGCGTCATCACGGTCCATGCGAGCGCCGCCATGCCGCCGCCGGCCCCGATGGCCAGCGTCAGGTCGCGTCCGCGCCGGCCCCAGAGCCGCAGCAGCGGGCGCGACTTGGCGACCTTCGCCTCGCGCATCGGCAGCCAGCGCAGGCCGAGCAGGATCAGCACGGTGGTGACGGCTTCCACCACCAGTTGCGTCAAGGCCAGGTCGGGTGCCGAGAACCAGATGTAGGTGATGCAACAAATCAGGCCCGCACCGGACGCCAGCATCAGCGAAGCGAGGCGGTGGAACTTGGCCTGCCAGGCCGCGCTGATGGCGCAGACGGCACCGATCAGCCAGATCATCGCGAAGGTCGGTGAGAAGGGCAGCAGCGCTCGCGTGCCGGCGGCCACCGGCGTGAACCAGAGCGCTGCGCCTGCGCCGGCCACCGCCGCCGCGACGAGCAGCAGCAACTGCGTCTGCAACCGGCGCGTGCCGAGCAGGCGCCGGCTGCGGCGGCCGGTTTCGCTCAGGCGGGCGAGCAGGTTCTCGAACAGGCGCTGGCCATCCAGGCGATGCAGGATCGGGGTGCGCCGGAACTCGCCGCGTCGCCGCACGCGCCGATGCAGCAGGTAGAGCAGCGCACCGCCCGCCAGCGCAATGAAGCTCATCAGCAGCGGCAGGTTGAAGCCATGCCACATCGCCAGGCTGTAGGCGGGCAGTTCGCCGCCGACCACCGGCCTGGCCGCCGCGGCGAGAAACGCGCCCACCGACCACGCCGGCGCCACGCCCACCACCAGGCAGATCAGCACCAGCAGTTCGACCGGCACGCGCATCCAGTGCGGCGGCTCGTGCGGCTTCTTCGGCACTTCGGGACCGCAAGGCGGACCGAAGAAGACGTCGAACACGAAGCGCGCCGAATAGGCCACGCTGAAGATGCCCGCCAGCGTGGCGATGATCGGCAGGCCCCAGGCGACCCACGGGTTGGCCACGATGAAGACCGTCTCGGCGAAGAACATCTCCTTCGACAGGAAGCCGTTGAGCAGCGGCACGCCGGCCATTGCCGCGCTGGCGATGATCGCCAGTGTGCCGGTGATCGGCATCGGCTTGAGCAGCCCGCTGAGCTTGCCGATGTCGCGCGTGCCGGCCTCATGGTCGATGATGCCGGCGGCCATGAACAGCGAAGCCTTGAAGGTCGCGTGGTTCATGATGTGGAACACCGCGGCCACCGCCGCCAGCGGACTGTTGAGTCCGAGCAGCAATGTGATCAGTCCGAGGTGCGAGATGGTCGAGTAGGCCAGCAGCCCCTTCAGGTCGCGCTGGAACATCGCCACGAAGCCGCCGAGCAGCAGCGTGATCGCACCCGCGCCGCCGACCAGCCAGAACCATTCCTCCGTGCCGGAGAGCACCGGCCACAGGCGCGCCATGAGGAACACGCCGAGCTTCACCATGGTGGCCGAATGCAGATAGGCCGAGACCGGCGTCGGCGCCGCCATGGCGCGCGGCAGCCAGAAGTGAAAGGGAAACTGCGCGCTCTTGGTGAAGGCGCCGAGCAGCACCAGCACCAGCACCACCGGATAGAAAGCGCTGCCGCGCACGCGGTCGCCGGCGTCCAGCACCGCGTCGAGCTGGTAGCTGCCGGCGATGCGCCCGAGCAGCAGCACGCCGGCCAGCAGGCACAGCCCGCCCGCGGCGGTGACGGTGAGCGCCATGCTGGCGCCGCGCCGGGCATCGCGGCGATGGTGCCAGTAGCCGATCAGCAGGAAGGAGAAGAGACTGGTGAGTTCCCAGAACATCACCATCTGGATCAGATTGCCCGAAAGCGCCACGCCCATCATCGAGGCCATGAAGGCGAGCAGGAACGAGAAGAAGCGCGGCACCGGGTCCGAGGCCGACATGTAGTAGCGCGCGTACAGCACCACCAGCGTGCCGATGCCCAGCACCAGCATGCAGAAGAGCCACGCGAAGCCGTCCATGCGGAAGGTCAGGTCCAGGCCCAGCCCGGGCAGCCAGTCGAATTGCTCGAGCAGCACCTCGCCCTTGGCCACGCGCGGGAAGAACCACGCAGCCTGGATCGCGCAGCCGAGCGCCACCAGGCCCGCCAGCGTCGATTCGCGGTTGCGCGCGTTCGACGGCAGCATCGCCGCCAGCGCGCTGGCGATGAATGGAAGCGCAACGAGCAGGACCAGAGGCATCGCGGACGATTCTATCGACCGGGCCTCGAGATTCTGATGACTCAGGCCGCCGCCGGGCCGGCAACTACACCGAGCAAGGCAGCGTTGCGCTCGACATTCAGGCCATGAAATGCTGCACGGTTCGAAACCCCAGCCAGGTCAGGAACAGCGAGCCGCCGAGATGCAATGCCACGGTGCCCAAGGCCAGTGCGGGACGCCCGCCGATCATCATGCCGACCACTTCGGCGGAGAAACTGGAAAAGGTGGTGAGGGATCCGAGAAAGCCGGTGATGACCAGCAAGCGCCACGCCGGGTCGATGTCCGGCAGGGCGTTGAAGCCCGCGATGGCAACTCCCACGATGTAGCCGCCGATCAGGTTCACCGCCAGCGTGCCCCAGGGCACGACGCCGATCGGATTCAGCCACACCTGGAAGCCCCAGCGCATCAGCGCGCCCGCGCAGGCGGCAATGCAAATCACGACGACGTTCAGCAACATCGCGCGATTATCTTCGGCCGCACCCAGGGCCCGTGCGCGGCCCGTGACAAGGGCCGCCTCGCTGGGCGGCCCCGGCCCATCGTGGCGCGGCCGGACTCAGGGCTTGGCCGCCGGCTTGTTGGTGTTGTTGGCGGTGGCCTTCTTCGGCGCGGCCTGCGCGCTGCCCTGCGCGGCCGCCGGCGGGGTCGGCGCCGCACCGAAGCTCTGGCCATTGACCGTGAGTCCTTCGGCGGACAGCTTGGTGGCCGACTTCTCCTTCACGCCCTTGACCCGGGCCATGAAGTCGGCCCAGTCCTTGAAGGCGCCTTGCGTGCGCGCCTCGATGATGCGCTTGGAAAGCGCGGGCCCGACCCCCTTGATGCCATCCAGCTCTGCATCGGTGGCCTTGTTGACGTCGACGGCCGCCGAGGCGGCGAGTGCAAACAGCATGGCCGCGACGGCCACGATCTTCTTCATCATTTTTTCTGCTCCCTGACGTGGTATGGGAAACGCCGAGGCGTTCCGCCGCACGCCGAACGCGTACGGCGCGAAGGATCATAGGGAAGAAGGCCCGTCCGGAGGCGCCGAAGCTTCCTGCGCCACCGTCGGAAAGTGCCTTGCGGTGCGCGGCTGGGGCTCAAAGTTCTTCGACGCGCCGCGGGGGATAGCTGTCCCAGGCCTGGCAGCCGGGACAGTGCCAGAAATACTGGTGCGCCTCGAAGCCGCAGGCTGCGCATCGATAACGCATCAGCGGCCGCGTGGCCTGGTCGAGCGAACGTTGCACTTGCGGATGGAACTGCTCGTGCTGGAATTGCTCGCCGGCCAGCCAGCGCGAGGCGGCCACCAGGGAAGGGTGATGCGCCAGGTGGGCGATGTAGCCGTCGCGTGGCTGCGGCGGCGCGGCCGTGGCTGTCTCGGCATCGTGCGGATCGTCGGGCAAGGCCGGCCTGCCGCCCAGCGCGATGATGGCTTCGAGCACGTCGATCGACGGCGAGGCGACATAGCGCCGCTGCAGCAGCGCGAGCGCTTCGCCCGAGCGGTTCGAAGCCACGGCCGCCTGCTGCATCGACGCCGCATAGAGCGGCAGTGCCAGCGGTGCGGTTTCGCTCAGTGCCGCCAGCGTGTCGAAAGCCTTCGCCGCATCGCCGACGCGCAGACGCAGGGACGCGCTGTCGATCGCCGGGCGCGGCGCTTCGGGCGCCAGCACGACGGCTTGCTGCAGCAGAAGGGCGGCCCCGTCGAGGTCGCCGAGGGCCACGCGTTCGGCCGCCTGTTCGCACAGATGATGGGCGCGCCGCGTGCTGTAGCTCGCCTGGTCGGATTCGTCCAGCTTGCGCGCCACCGCCGCGGCCTGCGCCCATTCGCGCGAGCGTTCGTAGATGGCCAGCAGCGACAGGCGGGCCTCGTTCTCGTAGCGCGTTCCCTCGAGCTTCTGCAGCGCGGCTTCGGCGCGATCGAGGAGTCCGGCGCGCAGGAAGTCCTGCGCCAGCGCATGCTGGGCGCGGTCGCGGTCGGCGCGGCTCAGGTCGCCGCGGCCGAGCAGGTGTTCATGCACGCGCACGGCGCGCTGGTATTCGCCGCGGCGGCGAAACAGGTTGCCGAGCGCGAAGTGCAGTTCCTGCGTGTCGGGGTCGTTCTGCACCGCTTCGATGAAGGCGTCGATGGCCTGGTCCTGCTGCTCGTTGAGCAGGAAGTTGAGGCCACGGAAGTAAGCTTTCGGCGCTTGCCGGTTCTCGATGCGCAGCTGGCGCAGGTCGAAGCGCGAGGCCAGCCAGCCCAGCACGAAGGCAACCGGAAGACCGAGCAGCAGCCAGCTGAAATCAAAGTCCATGTTGGCGTACGGCGGGAAGGTCGGTCGCGGCCACGGCGGCCGGGGCGGTGGTCGGGCTCAGCGTGGGCACCCGTGCATCCTCGGCGGCCGCCGTGCGCTGTGCGGCGGCGGCGCTGCGGTGCTTCCACCAGCCCGGCAGCATGCCCAGTGCCCCGACCACCAGGCCGCCCGCAAAGGCGGCCAGCACCACCAGCACCAGCGGCGCACGCCACGAGGTGCCGAAGAAAAAGTTGACGGTGGCGTCCTGCTGGTTGTTCAGCGCAAAGGCGAAGAGGGTAAAAAAAATGGCTGCCTTGAGCAGCCACAGGAGATATTTCATGCAGGTCCCCGTTGGCGGGGGAATTATGCCCGCCGGTCCGGGCCTCAGCCTTGCCGATGCTTGTGCGCGTCCATTTGGGCCGTGCGTGCGTCGACCGCTTCCCGCAGGGCCTTGCCGGGCTTGAAATGAGGCACCCGCTTCTCGGGAATCTGCACGCTTTCGCCCGAACGCGGATTGCGTCCGATGCGCGGCGGGCGCCGGTTCACCGTGAAACTGCCGAAACCGCGGATCTCGATGCGATGCCCGCTCACCAGGGCATCGCCCATGGCGTCGAGAATCGTCTTGACGGCGTATTCGGCGTCGCGATGGGTCAGTTGCGAGAAGCGCGCCGCCAGTTCTTCAACAAGATCACTACGAGTCATAACCCACAGAAGAAGGACACGGTGAGCAACGCTCACCGTGTTATCGCCCTATTATTTTTCGTTGTTGTCGAGCTTTGCGCGCAGCAGGGCGCCCAGGCTGGTCGTGCCTGCGTTCTCGCGTGCCGACTGCTGGCTCAAGCTGGCCATGGCGCCTTGCTCGTCGACCATGTCCTTCTGCTTGATCGACAGCTGGATGTTGCGCGTCTTGCGATCCACATTGACCACCACGGCCGTGACTTCGTCGCCTTCCTTGAGCACGTTGCGTGCATCTTCCACGCGGTCGCGCGAGATTTCGCTGGCGCGCAGGTAGCCGATGATGTCGTCTCCGAGGTCGATTTCAGCACCGCGCGGATCCACGGTCTTGACCTTGCCGGTCACGACCTGGCCCTTGTCGTTCACGGTCGTGAAGGTGGTGAAGGGATCGCTGTCGAGCTGCTTGATGCCCAGCGAGATGCGCTCGCGGTCCACGTCGACGGCCAGCACGATGGCTTCGACTTCCTGGCCCTTCTTGTAGTTGCGAACGGCGGTTTCGCCGGCTTCGTTCCACGACAGGTCGGACAGGTGGACCAGGCCGTCGATGCCGGCAGCCAGACCCACGAACACGCCGAAGTCGGTGATCGACTTGATCGGGCCCTTGACGCGGTCGCCGCGCTTGGTGTTTTGCGCGAATTCCTGCCACGGGTTGGCCTTGCACTGCTTCATGCCCAGGCTGATGCGGCGCTTGTCTTCGTCGATCTCGAGGACCATGACTTCGACTTCGTCGCCCAGCGAGACGATCTTGTTCGGCGCGATGTTCTTGTTGGTCCAGTCCATCTCGGAGACGTGCACCAGGCCTTCGATGCCGGGTTCGAGTTCGACGAACGCGCCGTAGTCGGCGATGTTCGTGACCTTGCCGAACAGGCGCGTGCTTTGCGGGTAGCGGCGCGAAACGCCCATCCACGGGTCGTCGCCCATCTGCTTCAGACCCAGCGAGACGCGGTTCTTCTCGGTGTCGAACTTGAGGATCTTGGCGGTGATTTCCTGGCCGGCCTGCACCACTTCGCTCGGGTGGCGGACGCGGCGCCATGCCATGTCGGTGATGTGCAGCAGGCCATCGATGCCGCCGAGGTCGACGAAGGCGCCGTAGTCGGTGATGTTCTTTACCGTGCCCTCGAGGATGACGCCCTCCTCGAGCACCTTGAGCGTCTCTTCCTTGAGCTGCGTCCGCTCGCGCTCGAGCACCGCGCGCCG
>DASXKG010000573.1:0-2011 GCA_036496965.1 Variovorax sp. | reverse complement strand
GCCGGACGATGGATGAGCGCCACAGTCGAGTGCCCTCGGGTCTCTACACTCACGCCATGGAATACCTCAGCCTGGTGATGCTGATCGTGCTCGGCACCCAGCTTCTCAAGTCCAATGACCAGCGGCAGCGCATCGCTCTGCTCGGCAGCCATCTGGGCAAATACCAGATCGAGAAGTTGATGGAGAACCTCACCGAAGGCTATCTGCGCTGGCTCGGAGAAGCGGATGCCGAGCGGCGCGAGCAGATCTGGCGGCTGCTGAACACGACCGAGGAAAAGCTGTCGGCCCAGTTCGACAGCTTCGCCGCCGGCTTCGCGCGGGTCGACGCCGCAGAGGCTCGGGTCAGCCGCATCCCCGTCGCCATCCCCTATGCCCCCCGCCTGGTTCCCGGCGCCAGCTTCGACCTGCGCCAGGCCTTCGCGCTGCATGCGCGCGGCATCGGCGCGGCGATGCGCAACGAGGCCCGGCAGAGCGCCAAGGCCAAGGCCTTCACGATGTCGGCCGAACTGTTCCTGATGCAGCACACCTGCCACTGGTACTGCAAATCGAAGACGGTGGCTTCGGCGCGCCTGCTCGCGCGCCACCAGACCTCCTATCAGCAGGTCGTGGATGCCGTCAGCCCCGAAACGCGAAGCGCCTACCTGGCGCTGGCGAGGGGCTAGAAAAGATCGAAGCAGTAGCCCGCGTAATAGGGCTTCTCGCCGCCATCGACAAAAGGCACCTGGATCGGCCGGCCTTCGTTGCGCCAGCCGTCACGGCGCCGGTAGCCCGCCGTCGTGAGCTCGGCCAGCAGCTCGTCGTGGTGCTGGATGCGGTACGGCGCGACCGCCGAGCCCGTGCTGTGCAGCGTGTAGAGCGTGCGGTCCGGATGCACGGCGGTGCTGTTGAGGATGATCCGCTTCGGTTTCGAGGGCAGCGCCGCCAGGATCTCCGAGATGCGCGCCGGCAGGTAGGGCAGGCTGCCCGACGCATAAAGCACGTCATGGCCGCCGGCGGGCTCGAGCTGGGTGGTGAAGTTCAATTGCCCCGACACCTGGCGCTGTTCGGCCATTTCGCGCCCCTGGCGCACCATGTCCGGGCTTTCGCACACCGTCCAGCGCAGATCCGCGGGATAGCTCAGCATGCGCCGGAACGCGTAGAACTTGACGCCCACCTGCCCGCCCAGTTCGAACACGCTGCGCATGCCTTCGCCGAAGGCCCGGCCGAGCCAGAAGACGCTCGGGTAGTCCGAGAAGTTGACCTGGGGGATGTCGAGCAGGGGCGGATCTTCGGGTGCCCGCTGCGCGGCGTAGCGGGCGACGCCCGCGGCCGCGGCCTTGAAGGTTTCGAAGGAGCCCAGGAAGAGGTTTTCGCCCCGGTTGTCGACGAACCGGCGGCGGTAGGCGGCAACGCGCACCGAGAAGGGCAGCAAGCTCAAGAGCATGGAACCTCTTTCGCGTCAATGTGGTTTGCTGCGCCCATTGTGCACATTGCAACACAAAGTATTCAACTGTGGCGTCGATTTGTCGGCCGCAGCCAACAAATTGCCGCGCGCGGCGGCCTGGGCGAGGCTACTTCGCCTGATAGCCGGCGTTTTCGATCGCCACCACAATATCTTGCCTTGGATGCTCGCTGACCACGTCGACGTGACCGGTCTCGACATCTACGGTGACCAGGGCTTTGGGATCGATGGTCTGGACCGCGTTCTGCACCAGGCCGGCGCAGTGGTTGCAGCTCATGCCTGAGACCTGAAATTTCTGGCTCATCGTGCGTGCTCCTGAGGTTGGATAGATGGCAAGTTTGAACCTTCTGTGCATGTCCATGTCCAGCATAGGGCGCCGGATGCGCGACAGGGCGGCCTGCGGATGTTGTACAAACACCACCTACCTTTGCGAGACTCCCCATGCGAATTCTCCTGATCGAAGACGACGCGGTGCTGCGTGGCGTGATGTTGCGCAGTTTCAGTGATGCGGGTCATCGGGTCGACGTGGCCACGAATGTCGAGGATGCGGACCACCTGTGGCGGGTCCAG
>DASXKG010000572.1:0-6757 GCA_036496965.1 Variovorax sp. | reverse complement strand
AGGGCGAAGCACGCTCGCCGCGGCGCCGGCGGAAAGCATCGAGGCCATGCGCCGGCGGGCCCGCCATCGACTGCTCGGCGCGGCCGTGCTGGTGCTGCTGGGCGTGATCGGCTTCCCCCTGCTCTTCGACACCCAGCCGCGCCCGATCTCGGTCGACATCCCGATCGAGATCCCCGACCGCGCCAAGGTCAAGCCGCTGGCGCTGCCCGCGGCCCCGCCGGCCTCGACCACCACCTCCGCCGCCAAACCCGATGGCAAGCCGGATGCGAAGGCCGACGCCGGCCCGGTCTCCGCACCGGTGGGCGACGGCATGATCACCGAGGCGGCCGACGGCAGCGAGATCCCGCCGTCCAAGCTGGCATCGGCGGCGCCCGCTGCCGAGGTCAGGTCCGATCCCGCGCCCGACTCCGCCAGGACGCCGCCCAAGCCAGATGCCAAGGCAAAGCCGGACGCCAAGGCCGACCCCAGGACCGCCGCCAAGACGGATGCCAAGCCGGCCCAGCCCAAGACGGCGCCGGCCGACGACGGCGGCCGGGCGCGCGCATTGCTGGAAGGCAAGCCGGTGACCACCGTGGCCTCCGCCGCCACCACCACCGCCCCCGCGACGGCCAGCGACGACAATGGCCGCTTCGTGGTCCAGGTCGGTGCCTTCGCCGACGCCGACAAGGCCCGGGAGGTGCGCCAGAAGCTCGAGAAGGCCGGATTGAAGACCTTCACCAACGTCGCCAAGACGGCCGATGGCGAGCGCACGCGTGTGCGCGTCGGCCCCTTCGGCACGCGTGCGGAGGCTGACCGTGCGGCCGGCAAGGTCAAGGGCTTGTCTTTGCCGGCTGCCATCCTCAGCTTGTAGGCCTCGCGCGCGACGTGGCACCGCTCGACTGGATCGCCGTCGCGCTGCTGGTGGTTTCGATGCTGTTGGGCCTGGTGCGCGGGCTGGTGTTCGAGGTGATTTCGCTGGTCGGCTGGGGCGTGGCTTTCATCGCAGCCGAGTTTCTGGCCGACGAAGTGGGCCACTGGCTGCCGTTCGGCGATCCGCACGGCAGCTGGCGCTTTGCGGCGGGGTTCGTGCTGGTGTTCGTCGGCGTGGCCTTCGCCATCGGGCTGGTGGCGGCGCTGACGCGCAAGCTGGTGGCGGCGGTCGGCCTGCGGCCGGTGGACCGGGTCCTGGGCGGCGTGTTCGGCGCGGCCCGCGGCGCGCTGGCGCTGCTGGCGCTGGCGGTGGTTGTTCATTTGATGGCGTTGAGCGACAGTGCCTGGTGGCACGGGACGCGCAGCGCCCTGGTTCTCGATGCGGCGCTCCAGGGCCTGAAACCCGCGCTGCCCGACAAGTTGGCAGGCTACCTGCCCTGAGAGGATGGATTCATGTGTGGAATCGTCGGCGTTGTCAGCAGCGCCCCCGTCAATCAACTGCTCTACGACGCGTTGCTGCTGCTCCAGCACCGCGGCCAGGACGCGGCCGGCATCGTCACGCTGCTGGAGCGCAAGTTCTTCATGCACAAGGCCAAGGGCATGGTGCGCGACGTCTTCCGCACGCGCAACATGCGGGGGCTGCCGGGTGACATCGGGCTCGGCCAGGTGCGCTATCCGACCGCCGGCAATGCCTACAGCGAGGAGGAGGCGCAGCCCTTCTACGTGAATGCGCCCTTCGGCATCGTGCTGGTGCACAACGGCAACCTCACGAACGCGCACGCGCTGCGCGCCGAACTGTTCTCCACCGACCATCGCCACACCAACACCGAGAGCGACTCCGAAGTCCTGCTCAACGTGCTGGCGCATGAACTGGACAAGGTCACGCGCGGCGGCGCGCTCAACTCGGCCACCGTCTTCGCTGCGGTGCGCAGCGTGCATCGGCGCCTGCGCGGCTCCTACGCGGTGGTGGCGCTGATCGCCGGCCACGGCCTGCTGGCTTTTCGCGATCCCTACGGCATCCGCCCGCTGGCGATGGGGCGCGGCGCCGACGGCACCGTCATGGTGGCCAGCGAATCGGTCGCGCTCGAAGGCTCGGGCCATGTGTTGGAGCGCAACATCGCGCCCGGCGAGGCGGTGTTCATCGACCTGCAAGGGCAGGTGCAGGCCGAGCAGTGCGCCGATGCGCCGACGCTGCACCCCTGCATTTTCGAGTTCGTCTACCTGGCGCGGCCCGACTCCGTCATGGATGGCATCTCGGTCTACCAGGCGCGGCTCAACCTGGGCGAGACGCTGGCCAAGCGCGTGGTCTCGACCGTGCCGCCGAACGAGATCGACGTGATCATCCCCATTCCGGAATCGAGCCGCCCGAGCGCCACGCAACTGGCGCACCTGCTGGGCATTCCGTACCGCGAAGGCTTCGTCAAGAACCGCTATGTCGGCCGGACCTTCATCATGCCGGGGCAGGGCGTGCGCAAGAAGTCGGTGCGCCAGAAGCTCAACGTGATCGGCAGCGAATTCAAGGGGCGCAACGTGCTCCTGGTCGACGACTCGATCGTGCGCGGCACCACCAGCCGGGAGATCGTGCAGATGGCGCGCGATGCCGGCGCGCGCAAGGTGTATCTGGCCAGCGCCGCGCCGCCGGTGCGCTATCCCAATGTCTACGGCATCGACATGCCGACCAAGGACGAGCTGGTGGCGCACGACCGCAGCATCGAGGAGATCCGCGCACTGATCGGCTGCGACGCGCTGATCTACCAGGACGTCGATGCCATGAAGCGTGCCATCGGCTCGCTCAATCCGAAGCTCGACGGCTTCGATGCCTCCTGCTTCGACGGCGTCTACGTGACCGGCGACATCGACACCGAGGCCATCTCGCGCATGAACGGCAACCGGCCGCGCATGGAGGAGAACGACGAGGATTTCTCGCGCCTCGCATTGCCCAACTTCAGCGAGTGATCCAGTGACCGACCGATCCCTGCCCCCCGGACTGCACCGCGAAACGCTGGCCGTGCGCACCGCGCTCGAGCGCAGCCAGTACGGCGAGAACTCCGAGGCGCTGTTCCTCACCAGCAGCTTCGTGCAGCCCGACGCCGCCACCTCGGCGCGCCGCTTCGCCGGCACCGAGGAAGGCTTTACCTACACCCGGACCTCGAACCCGACCGTCGCCAGTTTCGAGAAGCGGCTGGCCGCGCTCGAAGGCACCGAGTCCGCCATCGGCGCGTCCAGCGGCATGGGTGCGATCCTCATGATGTGCATGGGGCTGTTGCGAGGCGGCGACCACGTGGTGTGCTCGCGCTCGGTGTTCGGTTCGACCCTGAACCTGATCGGGCGCGACTTCGGCAAGTTCGGCGTCGAGACCACCTTCGTCTCGCAGACCGATGTGGCCGAGTGGAAAGCGGCGATGAGACCGAACACCAGGCTGCTGTTCGCCGAGACGCCGACCAATCCGCTGACCGATGTCTGCGACATTCGCGCACTGGCCGACCTGGCGCATGAAGGCGGCGCGCTGCTGGCCGTCGACAACTGCTTCTGCTCGCCGGCGCTGCAGCGTCCGGTGGAGTTCGGCGCCGACCTGGTGATCCATTCGGGCACCAAGTACCTGGACGGGCAGGGCCGCGTGCTGGCCGGTGCCATCTGCGGCCCGTCGAAGCTGGTCGACGAAGTGTTCGCGACCGTGGTGCGCACCGCGGGCATGGCGTTGTCGCCGTTCAACGCCTGGGTGGTGCTCAAGGGCCTCGAGACTTTGGGCCTGCGCATGCAGGCGCATTGCGCCGCTGCGCTGTCGCTGGCCCAGTGGCTCGAGACGCAGCCGGGCGTCGCGCGTGTCTACTACCCCGGGCTCGAATCGCACCCGCAGCATGCGCTGGCGATGCGCCAGCAGTCGGGGCTGGGCGGCGCGGTGGTGTCCTTCGACGTGCGGGGCGACGGTCCCGACGCCGCGCGGGCCAATGCCTTCCACGTGATCGACAGCACGCGCGTGCTCAGCATCACTGCCAACCTGGGCGACACCAAGACCACCATCACCCATCCCGCCACCACCTCGCACGGACGCCTGAGCGAAGTTCAGCGCCAGGCGGCGGGCATCGGCCAGGGCCTGATCCGCATCGCGGTCGGACTGGACCACATCGACGACATCAAGGCCGACCTCCTGCGAGGTCTCGGCGGCTTGGGCACCCTGGCATGACTCCAAACAAGACCCGCACCCGCTTCGCTCCTTCGCCGACCGGCTTCATCCACCTGGGCAACATCCGCTCGGCGCTCTACCCCTGGGCCTTCGCGCGCTCGACCGGCGGCGATTTCATCCTGCGCATCGAGGACACCGACGTCGAACGCTCGACCCAGGCCGCGGTCGACGTCATCCTCGAAGGCATGCAATGGCTCGGCCTCGACCCTGACGAGGGCCCCTACTACCAGATGCAGCGCATGGACCGCTACAAGGCGGTGCTGGCCGAGATGCAGGCCGCCGGCCTGGTCTATCCCTGCTACATGAGCGTGGCCGAACTCGACGCCCTGCGCGAAAAGCAGATGGCCGCCAAGGAGAAGCCGCGCTACGACGGCACCTGGCGACCCGAGCCCGGCAAGACCTTGCCGCCGGTGCCCGAAGGCGTGAAGCCGGTGCTGCGCTTTCGCAATCCCCAAGGCGGCGTGGTGGCCTGGGACGACAAGGTCAAGGGCCGCATCGAGATCGGCAACGACGAGCTCGACGACCTGGTCATCGCGCGGCCCGACGGCACGCCCACCTACAACTTCTGCGTCGTCGTCGACGACATCGACATGGCGATCACGCACGTGATCCGCGGCGACGACCACGTGAACAACACGCCGCGCCAGATCAACATCTTCCGTGCGCTGGGCAAGGAGCCGCCGGTGTATGCGCACCTGCCCACCGTGCTGAACGAGCAGGGCGAGAAGATGAGCAAGCGCAACGGCGCCAAGCCCGTCACGCAGTTCCGCGACGAGGGCTTCCTGCCCGAGGCGATGGTCAACTACCTGGCGCGCCTGGGCTGGAGCCACGGCGACGACGAGATCTTCTCGCGCGCACAGTTCGTCGAGTGGTTCAACCTCGACCACCTGGGGCGCAGCGCCGCGCAGTTCGACGAGACCAAGCTGCGCTGGGTCAACGCGCAGCATCTGAAGGCCATGCCGGACGACGAACTCGCGCCGCTGGTGGCCGAGCAGCTTCGGCGGCGCGGCATCGCGAATTCCGATGCACGCCTGCCGGCGATCTGCGGCTTGTTCAAGGATCGCTGCGACACCACGGTGGCTCTCGCCGGATGGGCGGCTGCGTTCTATGCGGGTGTGTCGGCGAGCGACGCCGACCGCGTGCAGCACGTGACCGATGCGGTGCGGCCCGCGCTGGCGACGCTGGCCGACAAGTTGGCGACGGTGGCCTGGGACAAGGCCTCGATCGCTGCCGCCATCAAGGAAGTGCTGGGCGCCCATGGCCTGAAGATGCCTGCGCTGGCGATGCCGGTGCGCGTGCTGGTGATGGGCACGCCGCAGACGCCATCGCTGGATGCGGTGCTGTCGCTCTTTTCTCGGGAAACTGTGCTGCAGCGCCTCAAGAGCGCCTGATTTTTCAGGCTATAATTCGAGGCTCGACACCCAAGGGGGTATAGCTCAGCTGGGAGAGCGCTTGCATGGCATGCAAGAGGTCAGCGGTTCGATCCCGCTTACCTCCACCATCAGGGCGTCGAGTGGAAGTTGAACAGAAGCAAGCGCTGATCGCAGCGCGGTTCCGAAGGTTTTGACCCTATCGTCTAGAGGCCTAGGACACCACCCTTTCACGGTGGCTACCGGGGTTCGAATCCCCGTAGGGTCGCCAGTTTTCACCGCTTGGTGAAGCGGGCACAAGTCGCAGCACTTGGCTCCGATCGGAGCGAACGTTGTCTACCAGGAGTGGTAGTTCAGTTGGTTAGAATACCGGCCTGTCACGCCGGGGGTCGCGGGTTCGAGTCCCGTCCACTCCGCCAATTCGAGCATTTTCTATGCTCCAAAACGCACCTTCGGGTGCGTTTTTCATGTGCGCCCAGCATGGGCGCGATCCTGGAGGTGCAAGTCCTCCCGCGAGCTGACCACAGCGAGCGAAGTGAAGTGCAACTGCGAGAGGGCGACCGATCGTGGGAAGGAAGCATGGAGCGTAAACCGTGAGTCGAGGTACACGAATCCCATCTGAGGCGCTACCGAGCAGGGCGAGCAGGCATGAATCTGCGAAGCTCTTGTGGTCAAGGCGAGGCGGCGTAAATGGGGCGGCTGTGCGGTGAAGGATCGCGTTCTTACCTGGGGAGATCTCGCCTCGTGCCTGAAAGGGCGACGGGCTTGCCCGGAGCGAGAAGTCAGCAGAGGTCGTAGTAGTCGGGTCTCCCGACGAAGGGCCAAACGAGAAGGACAGTGACGAGACATGTCGAGCGCAAGTGCAAGGCATCAGAAGCTCGCGCAAGCGGGGCGACCGACGAAGGGGCGAGGTGAAGCCGCGCCTGAGCGTGGTCGCGATGAAGCACAGCCGTCGCGGCATGACCAAACGCACTGGGGGCCAGACGACCTGCTGGGGCAGGCACTGGCAAAGCACAATATGGCAGCGGCGTGGAAACGCGTCAAAGCCAACAAGGGGAGCGCCGGCGTCGATGGACGCACGGTGGCGCAAACGGGGGAAGACCTCAAGAGCCAATGGCCCGACATCCGGCGCGACTTGCTCGATGGCACCTACCGGCCCAGTCCGGTACGCCGCGTGGGCATACCCAAGCCGGGAGGCGGGACGCGGGAGCTGGGGATTCCCACCGTGGTGGACAGACTGATCCAGCAGGCCCTGTTGCAAGTGCTGCAACCGCTCATTGATCCCACCTTCAGC
>DASXKG010000571.1:0-4921 GCA_036496965.1 Variovorax sp. | reverse complement strand
CGTCGATGTAGAGCACGGTCAGGTGCGCGCGCGACGAAGGGCTGTACGGGCTCAGGTGTGCGGGATTGTGCGCAAAGAGCGCGTGCAGCGGATTGAGGCCGATCACGTCCGCACCTCGGCGCGCGGCGCCATCGATGAAGTCCGCCAGATCGGTGAAATCGCCGAATCCCCAGTTGCGGCGCGAGCGCAGCGAATGCAGCTGCAGCGTGAATCCCCACACGCGGCCGCCGTCTTGCAGCACCGCGGGCTGGTGGCAGCGCGCGGGTGCCGCGACCAGCAAGGTCTCGCCCGGCAGGCCGACGACGCTGAACCGGTGGTAGCCCTCGGGCAGCGCGAGCGCAAGCGGCAGCGCATAGCGGCGGCGGCCGGCGCCCTCGTCCAGCACATGCAGCCCGGCCGTCTCGAGCGCCCCTTCGCGGACCGCGCCGGCTTCGTCGACCAGCCGCCAATGGAACTGCCCGGTCACGAGCGGCAGGCACAGCGCGACGGTGAAGGATTCGGCACCGGCCGGCACGACCTGCACCGGCGGCAGGTGGTGCGCCCAATCGGCCGATTCGGCGCTGGCCTCGCCCTGCACCAACCCCTGGCCCGCCGGCAGGAAGCCTGCGTCGCGGAGCAGGGCGGCCAGTGCTTCGGGTGCGACCTCGTGGCGCACGCCGAAGACGTCGCCGTAGAAGGTCGCGATGCCGTAGCGTGCGCACAGCCGGTGCAGCGCGGCGACCTCGACCTCATCCATCCAGCGACTCCTCCAGGGTGGCGCAGATGCCACCGGGCGCCAGAACGATCAGCGTGCCGCCGCCGGCATCGTCGCCTGCTAGCCAGCGATGGATCACGCGCCCCGGCGGCCGGGCGATGCGGACGTCCTGGTTGCCGAAGTTGGCGACCAGGTGCAGGAACTCGGCAGCCTCCGGGTCGCCCGCGCCGGCCGCATCGAGTTTCCAGACCAGGCGCAGCGCCTGGCCCTCGCAGGACCACTGATGGGTCGCGCAGCGGCCGCCGAAACGCGGCGCCAGTTCGCTGTGGCGCAGCGCCAGCAGCTCGCGCGTCCGGCGCAAGACCTCTGCATGGCCGACCGCCAGCGTCTCCGCCCAGTCCAGGCGTGAGGCGGCGAAGGTGGCTTCGTCGTTGGGATCGGGAATGAGCGATCGCGCGCCCTCATCGGCAAAAGCCGCGAAGCGCCCGAACTCGGCACGCCGGCCCTCGGTGACGGCACCGGCGAGTTCCGGCCCGAAGTCGCAGAAATACCGGAAGGGCGTCGATGCCGCGTACTCCTCGCCCATGAAAAGCATCGGCGTGTGCGGCGACAGCAGCAGGCAGCTGCGCGCGGCCATCAGCCGCACCGGATCGGCGAGCTGCTCGATGCGCTCGCCCAGCGCACGGTTGCCGACCTGGTCGTGCGTCTGCATGAACGAAACAAAGGCACCGAGCGGCAGGTGGGCACAGGCTTCACCGCGCCATTCGCCGCCGCGCCAGGCGGAGGGCTTGCCGTCGTAGATGAAGCCCTGGGCCAGCGCGAGGCCGAACTGTTCGAGCGGGCGCTGCGCGTAGTCGGCGTAGTAGCCGTCGGTTTCGCCGGTCAGGAGGACATGCGCGGCATGGTGCAGGTCGTCGTTCCATTGCGCCGTGGCGGCGATCGGCTGGCCCGCCTCGTCGCGTTCGAGCAGCCGCGCCTGGTTGAGTTCGTTCTCGAGCACCACATGCACCTGCCGATGGCGTCCCGGCCCCTGGTGCAGGGCGCTGCAGATCTCTTCGACGATGCCCGGCTGCGAGTCGTCGCGGATGGCATGCACCGCATCCATGCGCAGGCCGTCGAAGCCGTATTCCTCGACCCAGTAGAGCGCGTTGTGGACAAAGAAATCGCGCACGGTGCGGGCCCGGGCACCGTCGAAATTGATGGCCGCGCCCCAGGGCGTGTGGTGGGCCGGGTTGAAGAACTCCGGGCAGTAGGCATGCAGGTAGTTGCCTTCCGGGCCGAAGTGGTTGTAGACCACGTCCAGCAGCACCATCAGGCCAAGCCCGTGGGCGGTCTCGACAAAGCGCTTGAGTTCTTCCGGCGTGCCGTAGCCGGCGTCCGGCGCGAAGGGCAGCACGCCGTCGTAGCCCCAGTTGCGCCGACCCGGAAAATCCGCGATCGGCATCAGCTCGACGGCGGTGATGCCGAGCGCCGCCAGTTCGGCAAGACGGGTCTGCGCAGCGGCAAAGCTGCCCTCCGGCGTGAAGCAGCCGATGTGAAGTTCGTAGACCACCGCCTCCTGCCAGGGCCGGCCGATCCAGCCGGCATCGCGCCAGGCGTACGCGCCCGGATCGACCACCTCGCTCGGGCCGTGCACGTCATCCGGGTTGCGGCGCGAGGCCGGGTCCGGCACGCGCAGGCCGCCGGGCATGCGAAAGCGATAGCGGTCGCCGGCACGCGCAGCCGCCAGCGTGGCGTCGTGCCAGCCGTCCGCACTGCGCTGCATGGCGGCGTCCTCCCATTCGTTGCCGCGCGCCCATTCGAGCACCACCTGCTCCATGGCTGGCGCCCAGAGTCGAAAGTGCACCCCGCCGCCGTCCAGCACCTGTGCGCCGAAGGGCATCTCGTGTGAACGCTTCATGACGACTCAGCCAGCGGACGGCGCAGCAGCACGAGCGAGCGGCTCTGCAGCGCGTAGTCGATGCCGTCCAGCGGCACCGGCTGCAGATCGGCGACGGCCGTGTCGATCAGCCGGGTCCAGGGTTGGCCGTCGCGCGCGGGCATGGCGAAGGGCAGGGGCTCGTGGTAGGCGTTGAGCAGCAGCAGGAAATCGTCGTCCTGCTGCGACTCGCCGCGCGGGCCGACGTCGGTGATGCCCTTGCCGGAGAACAGCATGCCCAGGCAGCGCACGTGCTCGCCCCAGTCGACCGGTGTCATCTCCTGGCCGTCGGGACGCAGCCACACGACGTCCTTGGACTCGCCATCGCCGGCCGGCTGGCCGCGAAAGAAGCTGCGCCGGCGGAACGACGGATGGCTGCGCCGGACGCGGATCAGCTCGGCTGCGAAGTCGCGCAGCGACTCGGCCTCCGGCCGCAGCGACCAATCCAGCCAGCCGAGCTCGTTGTCCTGGCAGTAGACGTTGTTGTTGCCCTGCTGCGTGTGGCCGCGTTCGTCGCCCGCCAGCAGCATCGGCACGCCCTGCGACAGCAGCAGCGTGGCCAGGAAGTTGCGCTTCTGCCGCTCGCGCAATTGGTTGACACCGGGGTCCGGCGTCGGCCCTTCGGCACCGCAGTTCCACGAGAGGTTGTTGCTGTTGCCGTCGCGGTTGTCCTCGCCGTTGGCCTCGTTGTGCTTGTCGTTGTAGGAAACGAGGTCGTGCAGCGTGAAGCCGTCGTGCGCGGTGATGAAGTTGATGCTGGCGTGCGGGCCCTTGCCGGACCAGCCGTAGAGGTCCTGCGAACCGCCCAGCCGCTTGGCCACGTCGCCCACCACGCCGGCATCGCCCTTCCACCAGCCGCGCATGCCGTCGCGGTAGCGGTCGTTCCATTCGGCCCAGCCGGGCGGGAAGTTGCCGACCTGGTAGCCGCCATGGCCAAGGTCCCAGGGCTCGGCGATCAGCTTGACGCGGTTCAGTGTCGGGTCCTGCCGGATGGCGTCGAAGAAGCCGCCCAGGTCTTCCACCTTGCCGGCTTCCCGCGCCAGTGCCGAGGCGAGGTCGAAGCGAAAGCCGTCGACGTGCATTTCCTCGGCCCAGTAGCGCAGCGAATCCATCACCAGTTGCAGGGCCCGCGGATGCTCCAGGTTGACGGTGTTGCCGCAGCCGGTGAAGTCGTCGTAGTAGCGCGGACGCTCGGCATTGGCGATGTAGTAGGACGGGTTGTCCACGCCGCGCATCGACAGGGTCGGCCCCAGGTGATTGCCTTCGCAGGTGTGGTTGTAGACCACGTCGAGGATCACCTCGATGCCGGCCGAATGAAGGCTCTTGACCATGGTCTTGAACTCCTTCACCTTGCCCGAGGCGCTGTAGCGAACCTCGGGTGCGAAATAGGCCAGCGTGTTGTAGCCCCAGTAGTTCTGCAGACCTTTCTCGGCCAGGTGGCGGTCGTTGAGGAAGGCATGCACCGGCAGCAGCTCGACGGTGGTGACGCCCAGGTGCTGCAGGTAGTCGACGACCGGCGCGCAGCCCAGCGCCGCATAGGTGCCGCGCAGCTGCTCGGGGACCTGCGGATGGTTCATGGTGAAGCCGCGCACATGCATCTCGTAGATCACCATGTCCTGCCACGGCACCTCCGGCCGGCGGTCTTCGCCCCAGGTGAAGGCGGTTTCGAGCACCCGGCCCTTGGGCATGAAAGCGGCACTGTCGCGGCGGTCGAAGGAAAGATCCTGCCGCTTGCTGCCCAGCGAATAGCCGTACAGCGCGTCGCCCCAGCGCAGCTCGCCCACCAGGTCCTTCGCGTAGGGATCCAGCAGCAGCTTGTTCGGGTTGAAGCGCATGCCTTCCTCGGGCTTGTAGCGCCCATGGATCCGATAGCCGTAGGCCATGCCGGGCCGGGCCTCCGGCAGGTAGCAGTGCCAGACGTTGTTGGTGCGTTCGCGCAGCACGATGCGCTGGCGTTCGTGGCGCCCCTTGTCGTCGAAGATGCAGAGTTCCGCCTTTTCCGCGTGCTTGGAAAAGATCGCGAAGTTCACGCCTTGGCCGTCCCAGGTGGCACCGAGCGGGTAGGGCCGGCCCGGCCACACGGCGCCCAGTGGGACGTAGGCGCGCTTGGTCATGGATGGGGTCGGTCGTCGGAGGTCGAACGGGCCGGCCATGCGCTGGCAGGGGGAGTCGCCACGGGCGCAAAGGGGTTCTCGCGGCGCACCGGGTCACGCTCGCGCGCGGCCGGCGCAGGCGCGGCGCGGCGCGCGCCATTGCGCCCGCGCGGCCACCATTCCTCGATGCGGTCGGCGGCCCAGTCCTTGCCCGCC
>DASXKG010000570.1:0-3666 GCA_036496965.1 Variovorax sp. | reverse complement strand
CTGTTCAAGCAGCTGGCGAAGATGTCCGGCACGACGCCGAAGTGGAACTTCTACAAATACCTGATCGCCCGCGACGGGACGGTGGTCGACTCCTACTCGAGCTTGACGGCACCGGAAGACCGCAGCTTCGTGCGCGACCTCGAGAGACAGCTGGGCGCGCAATGAGCGAATGATGCGGCCAGATTCACAAAAGTTTACCTTTGTGGCGGGAACCTGATCCAACGCCTCTGCTCATATCGATTCCGGGCAGCATAAGCCCGAACGATTTCATGTTGCGAGGTCTTCCAGGCGCTGCCGCCTGGTCGAAATCCCGAGGCGATTCTTCTCCTCCTCCCTC
The DNA here is from genome assembly GCA_036496965.1 of Variovorax sp. GTDB lineage: Bacteria > Pseudomonadota > Gammaproteobacteria > Burkholderiales > Burkholderiaceae_C > Variovorax. Next base: position 3,329 of record DASXKG010000570.1, on the reverse strand, counting down.
CCTCCCTCCTTCGTGTCGGGGCGCCTCGCAACACTTTGTACTCGCCCCCAGGCTGCGCGCGCTTTGCGCGCTGCGCCACCCCCTACCGGGGGCAACACCTGCGGCCCGGCGAAGCCGGTTCCGCGGTGTTTCCCGAAGAGGTTCACGCCGGTGTTGCACAGTTCCGCCACAATTCGCGATCCGTTTTTTTTCCATCGCTCACCATGACCGACCCTGTGCTCAACATCCCCCCGCGCGACAAGGCCGAGATCCTGGCCCAGGCGCTGCCCTACATCCGCAAGTTCCACGGCAAGACCATCGTCATCAAGTACGGCGGGAATGCGATGACCGACCCGGAACTGCAGGCCGACTTTGCCGAGGATGTGGTGCTGCTCAAGCTGGTCGGCATGAATCCGGTGGTGGTGCATGGCGGCAGCCCCCAGATCGAGGCGGCGCTGAAGAAGCTGGGCAAGACCGGGCACTTCATCCAGGGGATGCGCGTGACCGATTCCGAGACCATGGAAGTGGTCGAGTGGGTGCTGGCCGGCGAAGTGCAGCAGGACATCGTGGGCCTGATCAACCAGGCCGGCGGCAAGGCCGTGGGCCTGACGGGCCGGGACGGCGGCCTGATCCGCGCCCAGAAGCTGAAGATGGCGGACCGCCAGGATCCCAGCGTCGAGCACGACGTGGGGCAAGTCGGCGACATCGTCTCGATCGACCCGAGCGTGGTCAAGGCGCTGCAGGACGACGCCTTCATCCCGGTCGTGAGCCCGATCGGCTTCGGCGAGGAGAACGAGAGCTACAACATCAACGCCGATGTCGTGGCCGGCAAGCTGGCGACCGTGCTGCAGGCCGAGAAGCTGATCATGCTGACCAACACGCCCGGCGTGCTCGACAAGAACGGCACGCTGCTCACCGACCTCAGCGCGCGCGAGATCGACGAGCTCTTCGCCGACGGCACCATCTCCGGCGGCATGCTGCCGAAGATCGAGGGTGCGCTCGATGCGGCCAAGAGCGGTGTCAATGCGGTGCACATCATCGACGGCCGCGTGCCGCACGCGATGCTGCTCGAGATCCTGACTGAGCAAGCCTACGGCACGATGATCCGGGCGAGATGAGCCCGGGGGCTCAATCAGCGTAGCCGCGCGGGTTGGCCTGCTGCCAGCGCCAGCTGTCGGCGCACATCTGGTCGAGGCCGCGCCGGGCGCGCCAGCCGAGGGTGGCCTGGGCGAGGGCAGGGTCGCCCCAGTAGGCCGGCACGTCGCCCGGCCGCCGCGGCCCGATCTCCCGGGCGATGGCCCGGCCGCTGGCGCGCTCGAAGGCCGCCACCACGTCCAGCACCGAGGCGCCGTGGCCGGTGCCCAGGTTCAGGGTCAGCAATCCGGGCTGCTGCTCGGCATGGCGCAGCGCCGCGACATGGCCTTCGGCCAGGTCCATCACATGCACGTAGTCGCGCACGCCGGTGCCGTCGGGTGTCGGGTAGTCGCCGCCATGGATCGCCAGCTTGGCGCGCAGGCCCACCGCCACCTGGCACACGAAAGGCATCAGGTTGTTCGGCTTGCCCTGCGGGTGTTCGCCGATCAGGCCGCTTTCATGGGCGCCGACGGGGTTGAAGTAGCGCAGCAGCGCGACGCGCCAACGCGCGTCCGAGCGCTGCAGGTCGGCCAGCGCCTGCTCGACCATCAGCTTGGAACGCCCGTACGGATTGGCCGGCCGCAGTGCCGCATCCTCCGGAATCGGCGAACGGTCCGGGTCGCCGTAGACCGTGGCCGAAGACGAGAAGACCAGCGTGCGCACGCCCGCCGCCTGCATGGCCGCGGCCAGCACCAGGCTGCCGTGGACGTTGTTGTCGTAGTAGCCGATCGGGTCGGCGACCGAATCGCCGACCGCCTTGAGACCGGCGAAATGGATGACGCCGGCGATCGGCTGCTCGCCGAAGATGCGGTCCAGCAAGGCCCGGTCGCGCACGTCGCCCTCGATCAGGCGCGGCGCGTGGCCGGTGATGCGCGCCAGCCGCGAGATCACCCGCGCATCGCTGTTGCCCAGGTTGTCCAGGATCACCGGCGTGTAGCCCGCTTCGGCCAGCGCGACGCAAGTATGGCTACCGATGAAGCCGGTGCCGCCGGTGACGAGAATGGAGGGGCGCATGGTCTGGGTGGATTTCGAGGAAGCCAATGGCTGTCGATTCTGCGCGACAACGCGGGGATGCCCGGGTTGGCGCGCGCTCACTGCCCTGTGCGAGAATCATTTTTTTACATTTGGCACCTGCCTATGCAGAACGACGAGCAAGGCGCCTCGGGCGCGACCAGCAGTTCGGAGCCGGTGGCTGAGCCGGTGGCCGCGCCGGCGCGCAAGCGCCCGAAGCCGGGCGAGCGGCGCGTTCAGATCCTGCAGGCCCTGGCAGCCATGCTCGAACAACCCGGCGCCGAACGCGTGACCACGGCGGCGCTGGCGGCCAGGCTGGACGTCAGCGAAGCGGCGCTCTACCGGCACTTTGCGAGCAAGGCGCAGATGTTCGAGGGCCTGATCGATTTCATCGAGCAGAGCGTGTTCACCCTGGTCAACCAGATCGTCGAGCGCGAAGCACCGCCGCGCGAGCAGGCCGCGCGCATCGTGGCGATGCTGGTGCAGTTCGCCGAGAAGAACCCGGGCATGACCCGCGTGATGGTCGGCGACGCGCTGGTGTTCGAGAACGAGCGGCTGCAAAGCCGCATGAACCAGTTCTTCGACAAGATCGAGGCGACCCTGCGCCAGTCGCTGCGCGATGGTGCGGCGGTCGACGGCTCGGCCACGCCCAGCCTGGATGCGCAGGTGCGCGCCTCGGCCCTGACCGCTTTCGTGGTCGGGCGGCTGCAGCGCTTTGCGCGCTCAGGCTTTCGGCGCGCGCCGTCCGAACACCTGGAAGCGTCGGTTGCCCTGATGCTGTGAGGCTGGAGCCGGCTCGGCTTCGCTGGGCTGTCGCTTGAGCAGGCCGCTCAGTGCTCGCAGAGGGGCGGTCAGGCGCCAGGAGGTCGAGGCTTCCACCGAGGCGCGCCGCTTTTCGGCGTGAAATAAGCGCCCTTTCGCTTGCTCCAAATCGATCTTCAGGAGTGCAACTTCGCGTGCCATGGCGATGCGATCCAGGGAGGCCTGGCTTGGGAACGCCATCGCTTGCGCCGGGGCGCTGGCTTCCCCGACGCGGTCCGGTTCGCACTCAGCGGCCAGCTCCTTGCCGAGGCGTACCTTTGCGGGCGAGGCCAGCGCCTCATGCGCATGGAGTGCGGCCACTTGCTCGATCTTGTCTCCGAGTACGCCCCGCAACGATTGGAAAAGGTACTCGGGGTCGTCGACGAAGCGCGGGAAATCGAGCA
>DASXKG010000569.1:0-5493 GCA_036496965.1 Variovorax sp. | reverse complement strand
TTGGGCAGCTGCGGCGCGATGGCCGGGCGGTCGATGCCGTCGAGCGTCTTCAGCAGGTAACGGGCGATGGCCATGAGCGCGCCGGTGTTGCCGGCCGAAAGCGCTGCCTGCGCGGTGCCGTCCTTCACCTGCTGGATGGCCACCCGCATCGACGAATCCTTCTTCTTGCGCAGGGCGATTTCGATCGGATCGTCCATGCCGACCACTTCGCTGGCGCCGATCACCGTGCCGCGCGGATGCGAGAAGCCGGCCAGCGCAGCGGGGGCGCCGACCAGCAGCAGCGACGCCTGCGGATGGCGATCGAGAAAAGCCTTGCAGGCCGCAAGCGTGATGCGCGGCCCGTGGTCGCCGCCCATGCAATCAACGGCCAGCGTGATCACGGACGGTGCGGAGGCGAATTCAGAAGGCGTGGCCATCAAAACAAAGGCCCGAGGCTACGAGCAAGGTAGCTTCGGGCCTTGGCCTTGAAACGAGGATCAGGCTTCGGACTTGGTCTTGAGCACCTTGCGGCCACGGTAGAAGCCGTTCGGGCTGATGTGGTGGCGCAGATGGGTCTCGCCGGTGGTGGATTCGACGGCAATGCCCGGAACGACAAGCGCGTTGTGCGAGCGGTGCATGCCGCGCTTCGACGGGGACTTCTTGTTTTGCTGGACGGCCATACTGGCTCCTGAATGGGGTGTAACTGAGAGGTGTCGGGGTGCACGCAGCGCGCGCGAAGCCCTCGATTATAGCCCATGAACGGTCGCGGGGCCAAGAACCGACTTCCCCGGCGTCTCAGTTCGGCTTGCGCGTGCGCAACTCGCCCAGCACGGCAAAGGGGTTGGGACGTGCTGCCTCGGCCTGGTCGAACTCGGGATCGGCCGCCGACAACCGCGTGGGCACGGGACACTGCTCGTGCCGCGGCGTGATCGGGATTTCCATCAGCAGTTCGTCCTCGATCAGGGCGTGCAGGTCGAAATCGCGGCTGGCGACCAGCACGTCCTCCTCGGAAGCCTCGTCCTCGACGGCCGCGGTGGCCTCGTCCGCCGCGAAGCGGAACCATCGGTCGACCCTCAAGTCGACCCGCACGGGCGTCAGGCAGCGCTGGCAGGTGAGCGGCACCACCGTCTCGGCCTCCAGGCGGAGCCAGGGGACCGGCCCGCCGTGGCCGCCGCTGCGCGATTCGCCGGTGGCCGTCCAGCGCACCGTTTCGCCTTCCGGCGGCGCAGCCAGCTCGGCGACCAGCCGGTGAAAACCCGCCAGCGGCTGGTTGCCGGACAGGGTCGCCGCCGCTTCGGCAAAGCCGCCGACGTCGAGGCGACCGGGTGCAAATTCTTTGGTCATCGGCGCCAGTCTAAACCGCTCACGCACAATCATGGCCATGCAACGCCAAGTGATCCTCGCATCCACCTCGCGCTACCGGCGCGAGCTTCTCGAACGCCTGCGCCTGCCCTTCGGCATCGAGGCCCCGGATGTCGACGAGACACCCCAGGCTGGCGAAGCCCCGGCCGCGCTCGCGCAACGGCTTGCGCTGGCCAAGGCGACAGCGGTGGCCCGGCGCTTTCCCGAAGCCGTGGTCATCGGCTCCGACCAGGTGGCGGACCTGGCCGGCGAGCCGCTGGGCAAGCCCGGCGACCATGCCCGGGCCAGCGCGCAGTTGCGCCGCATGCGGGGCCGCACGCTGGTGTTCCAGACCGCCGTCGCGGTGGTTTGCCAGGCGAGCGGCTTCGTGCAGCGCGATCTGGCGCCGGTGCGGGTGGTGTTCCGCGAACTCAGCGACGAAGCGATCGAGGCCTACCTCGGCGCCGAGCAGCCCTATGACTGCGCCGGCAGCGCCAAGAGCGAAGGCCTGGGCATCGCGCTGCTGGACGCCATCGACAGCGACGATCCGACGGCCCTGGTCGGTCTGCCGCTGATTCGCACGGCGCGCATGCTGCGCGCCGCCGGAGTGCCCTTGCTGTGAGCGACGAACGCCCGCCCGGTACCCTGTACCTGGTGCCCGCGCCGCTGGATTTCGGCTGCGACGAACAGGGCTCGCTTTCGGACACGCTGCCCCTGGGCACGCTGCAGAGGGCCGCCCGCCTCACGCACTGGATCTGCGAGAACGCCAAATCCGCGCGCGCCTACCTGAAGCGCATCGACGCGATCGTGCCCCTGGCGGCGCCGCTGCAGGCCCAGCAGATCCAGGAGTTGCCGCGTGAAGTCCACAAGAAGGGCGATCATGCAGGCCAGTTCGACGCCAGACCGCTCCTTGCGGCGGCCCGCGAAGGCCACGACATCGGCCTGCTCAGCGAAGCCGGCATGCCGGCCGTGGCAGATCCCGGCAGCTCGGTGGCGCGTGCCGCACATGCGCTGGGCATCCGTGTCGTGCCCCTGAGCGGGCCGGTTTCGCTGCTGCTGGCGCTGGCCGCCAGCGGGCTGAACGGTCAGAACTTCGCCTTTGTCGGCTACCTGCCGCAGGAGGCCGACGCCCGCGTCCAGCGGATCCGCGAACTGGAGGCGCTGGCCCTGCGCAGCGGCCAGACGCAGCTTTTCATCGAGACGCCCTATCGCAACGCGGCCCTGCTGCAGGCCCTGACCCAGACGCTGCAGCATCACACTCGGCTGGCGGTGGCGCGCGGCCTGACACTGGCGTCCTGCGACGTGCACAGCGACACGGTCAAGGGCTGGCGCAGCAAGCCCGCCGCCGCCGATGAACGCGCCCCGGCGGTGTTCGCCATCGGGCGCTAGGAAAACCCGGCCGCGTGATCGCTGTTTCTTCCCGCATGCGCTGGGCTGCGCGGGCCCAGTTCTTCTGTTCCGGGTTCGTGTTCGCCACCTGGGGCGTGCACGTTCCCACGCTGAAGGCCCGCTATGGCATCGACGATGCGCAGCTCGGCCTGGCCCTGCTGGCGGCGGGCACCGGTGCCTTGCTCGGCCTGACCCAGGCCAGCCACTGGATCGGGCGCCATGGCGCGCGCCGCGCCGCCGGGGTTTTCGGCACGCTCTACGCCCTGCTGCTCGCGCTTTTGCTGGCCATGCCCTCCTACACCGCGCTGCTCGGCCTGCTGGCGCTGTTCGGCATCGCGACGAGCGTGTTCGACGTCTCGATCAATACCGAGGGGGCCCAGCTCGAACTGCAGGGCGGCAAGCCACTGATGAGCGGCCTGCACGGCATGTTCAGCCTGGGCGGCATGGTGGGCGCCATCACCGGGGGGGCGGCCCTGGCGGTCGGCATCGATCCGCAGCGCCACCTGGCCGCGGTCGCCGCGACACTGGCGCTGACGATCTCGCTGTCCTCGCGCTGGATGCTGCCCCGCGAAGCCACAGCCTTCGCCAGCGCGAGCGGCCAGGCGCTGCGCCTGCCACGCGGCACGCTGGCCCTGCTCGGCATTCTGGCTGCCCTGGGGCTGATTGCCGAGGGCGCCATCTACGACTGGAGCGTGCTCTACCTGCAGCAGGAGCTGGGCAGCCCGCAGAAACAGGCGGCGCTGGCCTATGCCAGCTTCTCCGCCGCGATGGCCGCGACACGCTTCGCCGGCGATGCCCTGCGGGCCCGCTTCGCACCCGCCCTGCTGCTGCGCGGCAGCGCCTTGCTGGCGGCGGCCTCGATGACGCTGGCGCTGGTCACCGACCAGCCATGGCTGGCCCTGATCGGCTTCGCAGGCGTGGGCGTCGGCTTCGCCAACGTGGTGCCGATCCTGTTCGCGGCCGCGGCGCGGGTCCCCGGGGTCGAACCCGCGCGTGGCATCGCGGCCGTTTCGGCGGCCGCGTACCTCGGCTTCATGGCCGGGCCGCCGGTGATCGGCTTCCTGGCGAAGCTGAGCTCGCTGACGATCGCGCTCTATGTCGTGGTGGCCTTCGCCAGCGCGCTGGCGGCGGCCGCGCGCTACGGCGAACCGGCGCACTGAAGCTTCAGTGCAGGCCCGGCGCGGGCTTCAGGGCCTCGATCGAAGCGGCACCGAGCGCGGCGCCGAACTTCTTGGCCAGCCTCTCGGCCACGTTGTCGCGCCGGGTGTAGTCGATCACGTCCTCGGCCTTGATCACCTCGCGCGCGACGTAGTCGACGTTGCCCAACTGATCGGCCAGGCCGAGTTCGATCGCCTGCTGGCCGGTCCAGAAGAGGCCGCTGAACAGCCCCGGCGTATCGGTCTTGAGGCGGTCGCCGCGGCCGCTCTTGACCACGTTGATGAACTGCATGTGGATCTGCTCGAGCATCTGCTGCGCGAACGCCTTCTGGGCGTCGGTCATCGGGCTGAAGGGGTCGAGGAAGCCCTTGTTCTCGCCCGCGGTCAGGAGCCGGCGCTCGACGCCGACCTTGTCCATCAGGCCGGTGAAACCGAAGCCGTCCATCAACACGCCGATGCTGCCGACGATGCTCGCCTTGTCGACGTAGATCTTGTCGGTCGCCGCCGCGATGTAGTAGGCCGCCGAGGCGCAGCTCTCCTCGACCACGGCGTAGATCGGCTTGTTGTACTTGGCGCGCATGCGCTTGATCTCGTCGTTGATGATGCCCGCCTGCACCGGACTGCCGCCCGGGGAATTGATCAGCAGCACGATGCCCTTGGCGCCATCGTCCTCGAAGGCCGACTTCATGGACTCGACCACGAACTCCGCGCTGGCATCGCGACCGGCAGCGATCTCGCCCTGGATCTCGATGACCGCCGTGTGGGGGCCGGTCTTGGCGCTGGTCGGCACGGCACGGGTCACGGCGAACCAGACCAGGGCGATGAAGAATGCCAGCCAGGCGAGCCGAACGAAGGTCTTCCAGCGGCGGGCTGCGCGCTGTTCGCGCAGGGCGGCGAAGGCCAGCTTCTCGAGCGTGGCGCGCTCCCAGCCGGGAGATTGTGTCGGATCGTTCCTGGCCATTTTTCGAGAGCTGACGTCAGTGGAAAAGGTGGGCGCGGTGCGCTCTAACGGCTCGAACCCTTCAGGTTCAGTGCGGTCGGTCATATCTCAGAGGGGAAGCGGATGGAGGTTCCAGGCAGTATGCCAGTGCACCACGCCATCGCGTTCGCTCACGGCAATCTTCACCAGGCCGCCGCGGCATGGGCCGCCCATGCATGCGCCGCTGTCGGGCTTGTAGACCGCGCCATGCGTTGCGCACAGCAGCCATTGGCCGCTGTCGTCGAAGAAACGGTCGGGCTGGAAGTCCATTTCCATGGCCACGTGGCTGCAGCGGTTCAGGTAGGCATGCGGTGCGCCCGCGAAGCGGATCGCGAAGGCCCGGCAAGTCTGCCCGCCGTGGACCACGTCGAATGACACGCCACGGCCGCCTTCTTCCAGGTCGGCCGAGCTGCACAGGGCGATGGCGTCCTCAGGCATTCTCGAGCAGCCATTGCTGCAGCTGCGCCACCGAATGCGCGACGTGCAGGGGTGCCAGGGCCTCGAAATTCGCGGGCTCGTGCGCGCCGTAGCTCACGCCCACGCGCGCGCAGCCGGCGTTGATCGCGAGTTGCAGGTCGTGCGTGGTGTCGCCGATCATCAGCGTGCGTTCGGGCGCGGCCTCGAGCGCCTCCATCAATTCCAGCAGCA
>DASXKG010000568.1:0-2270 GCA_036496965.1 Variovorax sp. | reverse complement strand
CAGCAGGATCAGGCAGGCGCCAAAAAGGGCGCCGCGGTTGCGCGCGAAGCGGGCCACAAATTCCAGGCGCGGGAATTCCAGGCGCGCCATCAGCGGATTTCTATGCGCGGGTCGAGCCACATATAGACCAGGTCGACGGCGATGTTGGCCGCGATCACCACCAGCGAACCCAGCACCATTATGCCCAGCACGACCGGGTAATTGCGCGAGCTCACGCTGTCGAACAGCAGCGAGCCGATGCCCGGCCAGCTGAACACGCTTTCGATCACCACGCTGCCGGCCAGCACCGTGCCCATCTGCACACCCAGGATGGTGACCACAGGCAAGAGCGCGTTGCGCAGCACATGGGAGATCGTGACCTTGGTGCGGCTCAGTCCCTTGGCGCGCGCCGTGCGGACGAAGTCGAGCTGCGCCACTTCCAGCATCGAGGAACGCATGACCCGGGCATAGATCGCGGCATAGAACAGCCCGAGCGCCAGAGTCGGCAGGATGAGGTGATGCAGGATGTCGAGAACACCGCCGCCGCCGCCGATGGTCGCCATGCCACCGACCGGCAGCCAGCCGAGCTTCACCGAGAACAGCACGACCAGCATGATGCCCAGCCAGAAGCTGGGGGCGGCGAAGAAGAACATGGCAGCCACCGAGACCAGGCTGTCCCAGAAGGTGCGCACCTTCATCGAGGCGACGACCCCCGCGGCGACGCCGACCGCCAGAGCCAGCGCGATGCTCGAAAGCATCAGCAGCAAGGTGGCGGGCAGACCGACCCAGATCGCGTCGATGACCGGCATGTTCTGGCGATAGGAGAAGCCGAAATCGAGATGCAGCAGCGCCCAGATGTATTTCAGGAGCTGCAGCCATACCGGAGCGTCGAGCCCGTAGGTCTTGCGCAGAAGCTCGACGGTGGCCGGATCGCTCACCTGGTTCTCGGCCGTCATCAGATCGAGGAAGCTGCCGGGCGCGAGCTGGATCAGGCAGAAGTTGATGATCACCACGCCCAGGATGAGCGGCACGGCCTGGATCAATCGCCGCCGCAGCAGCCGGAGGGCGGCGAATTGACGTGAACTGGCGCCTTTCGATGAGGCCGTTGCCACGACTAAGGCCCTTCAATTTCCTCCCCCGTCTTACGGGGGAGGTGGCCCGTAGGGCCGGAGGGGGAAAGCCCCAGAATCGATCTTGAAAATCTCAGATCTGAAATCAGCAGATTCCTTGACTGCGGCCTTCCCCCTCCGCCCCCTCCAGGGGCACTTCCCCCGTATGACGGGGAGGCAGGAAAGTCAGCTCGCCAGCCATATGTCGTACCAGCTCGACGCCAGGTAGTTGGGATCGTTGGAATGGTTCTGCACCTTGGTGCTGGCGACGGTGATCGATTCGAGCTCGACCAGGGGCAGGTTGGGCGCCTCCAGGGTCGTGAGCTTCTGGAACTCGACCACCAGCGCCTTGCGCTTGGCGGGGTCGGTCTCGACCTTGACCTGCTCGACCAGCGCGTCGACCTCGTCGCTGTGGAAGCCCGAGGCGTTGCGGAACGGCACGCCCTTCTTGATGCCGTCCGACGTGTAGTACTGCGTCGTCGAGGGCACCGGCTCCGACGGGTTGGCCTGGTTGGAGATCGCCAGGTCGAAATCGTAGTCGGTGTAGATGCGCTTGATCGATGACGGCCTGTCGGGAACCGTGAGATTGACGCCGACGCCGACATCTTCCAGCGCCTGCTTCACGTACGAGCCGATCTTGCCGTTCTCGGTGAACCAGCCGGCCGCCAAAAGATTCAGGGTGAAGCGCTTGCCGTCGGCCTTCTTCGGATAGCCCGCGGCATCGAGCAGCGCGGCCGCCTTCTTGGGATCGAAGTTGGTCTTGTAGGTGTCGGCGGTGAAGAACTCCGTGTTGGGCGAGTAGATTGGGCTCGTGCCCGGTCGCGCGTAGCCGTAATAGACGGTCTTGGCGATGAACCCGCGGTCGACGGCATGGAACATCGCCTGCCGCACCTCGCGCTTGGCGAAGATCGGATTGCGCGTGTTGCACTCGAGCGTGGTCGACCACACGCTCTCCTCGTAGCCCTTGGGCGTGGCGACGAATTTGCCGGTCGCGGTCAGCCGCTTGATGTCGGGCGGCGCCACGGGATTGAACACGCCGATCTGGATGTCGCCCGCCTCCATGGCGGCGGCGCGGCCGGCCGGATCGCGCACGTAGCGGATGATCAGCCGGTCCATGTAGGGCATGTCCTTGCGCCAGTAGGCGTCGTTCTTGACGTACTCGAAGTGGCTGCCGCGCACCCA
>DASXKG010000567.1:0-6507 GCA_036496965.1 Variovorax sp. | reverse complement strand
GACGCGCTGCATCGCGGCATGGAGTGCCGTCTCGGCCGGCTCCTGCAGCAGCAACTCGCTCACGTGCGCATCGGCCTCGGGCGATTTCTTGAGGATGTTGCCGATGCGCTTGTTGGCCGCGGCCAGCGCCGGCGCCTCGGGCAAGGCCGCGAACGCGCGCACCGCCGCCAGCAGCTTGGGCACTTCGCCCAGCCGCTGCGGCCGCGGCGCCAGCACGGCGTCGACCTCTTGCGCGCTGGCGCCCTGCTCGCGCAGGCTGCCGGCCAGGCGGTCGTCGATGAACGCCTCCAGTGCATCGGTGGGATCGCTGAGCAACATCCCGCCGGTCTTGGGCGCGCCGAAGGCCGCGAAGCCCGCGCCCAGCATGGCACGCAGGTCCAGCGGCAGCCGGCGCTCGACCAGCATGCGGATCACGCCCAGCGCGTGGCGGCGCAGCGCAAAGGGGTCTCGGTCGCCGGTGGGCAGGTTGCCGATGCCGAACATGCCGACCAGGGTCTCGAGCTTGTCGGCCAGCGCGACCACGATGCCGACCGGTCCGCGCGGCAGCTCGTCGCCGGCGAAGCGCGGTTTGTAGTGGTCTTCGATCGCATCGGCCACCGCGGCGTCGAGTCCGTCGTGCAGCGCGTAGTAGCGCCCCATGGTGCCTTGCAGCTCGGGGAACTCGCCCACCATGTCGGTCACCAGGTCGGCCTTGGCCAGCTGTGCCGCCTGCGTGGCCTGGCGGGCGAGCGTGGCGTCGCCGAGCTGCTCGGCCAGCGCGCGGGCGATGCGCATCACGCGCTCGACCCGCTCGCCTTGCGTGCCGAGCTTGTTGTGATAGACCACCCTGGCCAGCGACTCGACGCGCGAGGCCAGCGACTTCTTGCGGTCCTGGTCGAAGAAGAACTTGGCATCGGCCAGCCGCGGGCGCACCACGCGCTCGTTGCCGCTGATGACCGCGCTGGGGTCGGCGGGGCTGATGTTGCTGACCACCAGGAACTTGTGGGTGAGCTTGCCCGCGGCATCGAGCAGCGGAAAGTACTTCTGGTTGGCCTTCATCGTGAGAATCAGGCATTCCTGCGGCACGCCGAGAAACTCGCGCTCGAACTCGCAGACCAGCACGTTGGGGCGTTCGACCAGGGCGGTGACCTCGTCCAGCAGCGCGTCATCGTGGATCGGCTGCGCCGCGCCGCCGGCCTTCAGCGCGGCCTCGGCCAGCTGGCGCGCGATCTCGAAGCGGCGCGTCTCGAAGCCGGGAACGACCGCGCCTTCGTCGGTCAGCTGCAGGGCATAGCTGTTCGCGTCGCGCAGCACGATCGGATCGACAGCGGCCTCGAAGCGATGGCCATGCGTCTGCCGGCCGGAGCGAAGACCGAGCGCCTCGACCGGGACCACCTCATCACCGTGCAGCGCCACCAGGCCATGCGCCGGCCGCACGAAGCTGACGCTGCTCCAGCCGGGCAGCTGGCAGTTGGCCTCCAGCTGATAGCTCATGACCTTCGGGATCGGCAGCTTGGCGATGGCTTCGGCCAAGGCCTTCTGCAGACCCTCGGCCAGCGTCGCGCCCTTGGCCATGCTGTCGAAGAAGAGGGCTTCGGCCTTGCCGTCCATGGCGCGGCGCAATTCGGGCACGACGGAGGCGGCGGCGCCCAGCGCGGCCAGCCGCTTCAGCAAGGCCGGCGTGGCATGGCCGGAGGCATCGAGCCCCACCGCCACGGGCATCAGCTTCTGCGCCATCGCCTTGTCGGCGGCCTGGGCCACCACGTGGGTCAGGTGCGCAGCCAGGCGGCGCGGCGAGGCGTAGGCGGTGAGCACGGAGTCGGTATCCGCCAGGCCCTGCGCGACCAGCTGGTCGCGCAGTTGCGATGCAAAGGCTTCGCCCAGCTTCTTCAGCGCCTTCGGCGGCAGCTCCTCGACGAACAGTTCGACGAGCAGGTTGTTCTTGGTGGTCATCGCCTCAGGCCGCCTTCTTCGTGATCTGCGCGACCCACTCGCGCGGCGCCATGGGGAATCCGAGCCGCTCGCGGCTGTCGTAGTAGCTTTGCGCGACGCTGCGCGCCAGGTTGCGGATGCGGCCGATGTAGGCCGCGCGTTCGGTCACGCTGATCGCGCCGCGCGCATCGAGCAGATTGAAGCTGTGCGCGGCCTTGAGCACCTGCTCGTAGGCCGGCAGGGCGAGCTGCACGTCCATCAGGTGCCTGGCCTGCTTCTCGTGCGCGGCAAAGGCGGTGAAAAGAAAGTCGGCGTCGCTGTGCTCGAAGTTGTAGGCCGACTGCTCGACCTCGTTCTGGTGGTAGACGTCGCCGTAGCTGATGCCGGGCGCCCATTCGAGTTCGTAGATGCTTTCCTTGCCCTGCAGGTACATCGCCAGCCGCTCCAGCCCGTAGGTGATCTCGCCGGTGATCGGCCGGCAGTCGATGCCGCCGACCTGCTGGAAGTAGGTGAACTGCGTGACCTCCATGCCATTGAGCCAGACCTCCCAGCCCAGGCCCCAGGCGCCGAGCGTGGGGTTCTCCCAGTCGTCCTCGACGAAGCGGATGTCGTTCTTCTTCAGATCGAAACCCAGCGCCTCGAGCGAGCCCAGGTACAGCTCCAGGATGTTGCCCGGCGCCGGTTTGAGCACCACCTGGTACTGGTAGTAGTGCTGCAGCCGGTTCGGGTTCTCGCCATAGCGGCCGTCCTTGGGGCGGCGGCTCGGCTGCACGTACGCCGCCTTCCACGGCTCCGGGCCCAGGGCGCGCAGGAAGGTCGCCGTGTGCGAGGTGCCGGCGCCGACCTCCATGTCGTAGGGCTGCAGCAACGCGCAGCCCTGGGCGTCCCAGTAGGACTGCAGCTTGAGAATGATTTGTTGGAAGGTCAGCATGTTGGATCGATGGGCCGCAGCCAGGCGAAGCGCCTGCTATGCGGCGAACGGCTCATTTTAAGAGCCGCCCGCTCCCCGCCGACGCGCGCCGAGCAAGGTCGCCAGGACCACCAGCAGCGCCAGGCCCCAGAGGGGCCAGAGGCGAAAGCGCGACACCCAGACCGCATAGGGCGTGCGCCCGGTGCGGCCTTCGACCTCGGCCACCAGCACGCCGCGCGTCAGCCGCGGCAGCGACGCCGTGACCCGGCCGCGATGGTCGATGACCGCCGTGGCACCGGTGTTGGTCGCACGCACCATCGGCCGTCGGAATTCGAGTGCGCGCATGCGCGAGATCGCCAGGTGCTGGTCGATCGCGATCGAGTCGCCGAACCAGGCGATGTTGCTCATGTTGAGCAGGATCGTGGGCGAGTCCGCATCGTTCACGAAGTTGGCGCCGATCTCCTCGCCGAACAGATCCTCATAGCAGATGTTGGGTGCAATGCGCTGGCCCATCCAGACGAAGGGCGCCTGGGCCAGGCCGCCGCTGCGGAAGTCGCCGAGCGGGATGTTCAGCAAGTCGGTGAACCAACGGAACATCCCCGGAATGAACTCGCCGAAGGGCACCAGGTGGTGCTTGTCGTAGCGGTAGAGCGGGCCTGCACCGGGCCGGAATCCCAGCACCGAATTGCTGTAGGCATTGCCGTCGCCGAGCGGCAGGCCGACCACGGCCGCCTGCTTCCCGCCCGCATAGCGCGCCGCGATCGACTCCAGGTAGTCGCGCGGCAGCTGCGAAGGCAGCAGCGGCACGGCGGTCTCCGGCGTGATCACCAGCGACGCGGTGGCCTTGTGCAGTTGTTCGCCGTACCAGTCGAGCGCGGTCGCGATGCCGCCGCCCGGAACGAATTTCTCGTCCTGCGGGATGTTGCCTTGCAGCAGCGCGACCTCGATTCGACCGCTCGACCGGCTGGCGTCATCGTCCGGCGTTCCGCGCGCGGCGTCGATCAGCGCCGGCACGAACAACAGCACCAGGGCCAGCGCCACCGGTGCCGCGAAGCCCCGCCCGCGCAGGTGGCGAAAGGCCAGCGGCACGAGCGTCGCGATGGCGGCGGCCACGGCGCCGATGCCATACACCCCGACCCAGGACGCGTAGGCCGCAAGCGGCCCCTCGACATGCGCATAGCCGCCGGCGCCCCAGGGAAATCCGCTGAACCAATGGCCGCGCAGCAGCTCGGCCAGCGTCCACAAGGCGGCGAAGAAAGCGGCGCAGCGCAGCGGGCCAGGTGGCGCGAAGGCGACGAACAGCGCGCAAGCCAGGGCGTAGTAGAGCGCCAGACCGGCCGCCAGCACGAGCACGGCCACTGCCGAGAGCGGCGCCGCCAGGCCGCCATAGGTGTGCAGCGAGATGAAGAGCCACCAGAAGGTGCCGCACAGCCAGAGGGTCGAGAACAGCCAGCCGTAGAGCAGTCCGGCGCGCCAGCGCGGACGACCGGCCGCCGTGGCGGCGGAAGAACGCAAGGCGTCGAGTTGCCACACCAGCGCTGCCAGCGACAGCAACTGCAGCCACCACAGCGGCTGGCCGTTCCAGGGTGCGGCGATGGATGCGGCCTGGGCCAGCCCCGCGAGCCCGAAGCCCAGCGCTCGCAGCAGCGTTTTCAATCGGCCGCGTCGTCGCCGCGTGCCGGCGAGACCTTGAACCAGCGCACCGCGCCGCCCTTGGTGTGCAGCACCACGAAGTCGAAGGCACCCACCGCATGGTGCTCGCCGCGCTTGGGTACGTGGCCCATCTCGTGGGCGATCAGTCCGCCGATGGTGTCGAAGTCCTCGCTCAGGGCCTTCTCGTCGAAGGTGATGCCGAAGGCCTCCGCCACGCGCTCGATCGGCGTGTCGCCCGAGACCCGATAGGTATGGTCCGCCAGGCCGAAGATGTCGCCCTCGTCCTCGGGGATGTCGAACTCGTCCTCGATCTCGCCGACGATCTGCTCGAGCACGTCCTCGATGGTGATCAGACCGGCCACGCGGCCGAACTCGTCGATGACGACCGCCAGGTGGTTGCGGTTGCCGCGAAATTCGCGCAGCAGGTCGTTCAGCCCCTTGCTTTCGGGCACGAAGGTGGCCGGCCGCAACAGGGCCCGGATGTTCAGCCCCGGCGCGCGCTGCAGCTTGAGCAGGTCTTTCGCGAGCAGGATGCCGATGATGTTTTCCTTCTCGCCCTCATACACCGGAAAGCGCGAGTGCGCCGTGTCGATGACCAGGTGCAGCAGCGCGTCGTAGGGCGCGTCGATGTTGACCAGGTCCATCCGGGGCGCCGCCACCATCACCTCGCCGGCGGTCATGTCCGCCATGCGGATCACGCCTTCGAGCATCACGCGCGACTCCGCGCCGATGACCTCGTTGTCCTCCGCGTCGGCGAGCGTTTCGATCAGCTCATCCCGAGAATCGGGCCCGGGGTGGATGAATTCGGCGAGTTTCTGGAGAAAGCTGCGCTTGTCTTCGCGCTCGACGGGCACGCGGTCAGGGTGAGGGTCAGCCACTGCGGCAGGGCGAAGTTGGGAAGCCACAAGGATACATGAGCCGACCGGCCGCGCGGCCTTCAGTCCCTGCCCTCGGCCCGCCAGGCCGCGCGGGCCGCCTGCATGCCCGCCAGGAAGGACCAGAACTGCTTGGCGCGGGTCTTCAGCTGGAAATCGACCTGCGCGAAATGCTGCAGCGCGATCTCGGTCATGCGGCTGTCCAGCGTGGCCGCTGGCAGTTCCAGGTGGGCCTCGGCTTCGCTGCCGCTGTGCGCCACGGTGGCGCCGCCCTGGCGGGCGATCTTGAGCATGGCGGCGTTCTCGCTCAGGGCGTGGATGAACAGCATGCCCACCCCCTCGTTGCGCGCCGCGACCACAGCGCGCTCGAACAGCCGCGTGCCATAGCCGCGTCCGCGCGCATGCTCGGCCACGGAAACGCCGAACTCGGCGCAATCCTGCGCCTGTTCCGCCGGCGCATAGGCCAGGTGGGCCATGGCGATCAGGTCCAGGTGCCGGTTGTGGATGCCGAAGACTGCGTCGCGTTCGAAATCGATACCGTCGACATAGTGCCGGATCTGTGCGTCCGAGGCCTGATAGCCGAAGCGCAGGTGGCGGTCGTGCGGGCCGAGTGCCAACAGGTGTTGTGCGATGCGTTCGCGCTCGCTCGGGCCGATCGCGCGGATCGGCACCATCACGGGGGGCGATGTGGGTGCGGGTGCGTCTGCGGGCTCGGCGGCGCGCGGCTGCGCCTCGACCATCGGCGCCTTCAGGAAAGAACCAAGGCCGAGACAGGCTTTGAAAAGAGAGGTGACGGAGAACATGAGGCCAATATAAGGGTTTTCCCTGAATGTTCAACCCGGATTCGCCCATCGGTGTTTCATTAGTGAAACGTTCTTACGGGACTACAGCGGCACGGCAGTGGTCGTCTTCACCCGGTCGAGCACGAAACTGGTCTTGCAGTCTTCCACGCTGGGATGCTTGAGCAGGGTGTCCATGATGAAGCGGCTGTAGTGCGCCATGTCCGCCACCAGCACGCGCAGCAGGTAGTCCATCTCGCCGGTGAGCGCCGCGCATTCGACCACCTCGGGCCAGTTCTGCACGCTGGCCCGGAACAGGTCCATCGGATTGCGCTTGTGGCTTTCGGTGTGCTTTTCCAGGCGCACATTGAGGTAGGCA
>DASXKG010000566.1:0-3621 GCA_036496965.1 Variovorax sp. | reverse complement strand
CACTCGGGGAGATTGTGGCGATGGCGTTCCAGCAGATCCTCGGTCTTGACGGCGTCGCAGTGGTCGAGCCAGCGCTTCTCGTTGTCATTGAGCGCGCTCTTGAGGAAGTCGCGCGGGCCGTGAAAGCCCAGGATGGCCATGCGGCGCTCCTTCGACCCGCTGCCCGAGGGCGAGAGGTGGTCGAACAGGAGCTTCTTGCGCAGCACGGTGTAGACCGTCTCGGCGAGGGTGGCGCGCTCGCGCGGGCCGAGTTCGCGGTGCTCACGGAAGAATCGGGAAACGACCTGGTCGGCGGGATGATCGAATTTGAGGACGAGGCCGACCAGATCGGCGCTGGCCTCGAGCAGGGCTTTGGGGTGCATGCCCCCATTGTCTCAGCCGGGGCTGCGCGTCCAGATCGGGGCGAAGGCCTGGCGCTGGATCTCGGCCAGCGTCGGCGCATGCCCGGCGCACAACACCAGCGCCGCGCCCGGGAGGCTCAGGGTCTGCTCCAGCTGGCGACAGAGATGCCAGCGCTCGTCGTCCCCGATCCCGGGCAGGTCCAGGAACACCACGTAGGCGCGCCGCCACGGGAATTCGCGCAGGTTCTTGCGTACCAGCCAGGCGCTCTCGATGGCCGCACAACGCACCAGGTCGGCGCGCAGTTCGCCCAGCTCGAACTCGCTCAGGTCGTGGCGCGCGATCTGGCTGAAGAAGGGTGTGGAGGTGATCTCTTCCCAGGCGCGCTGCTCGGCGGCCTCAGCGCACCTGGCCCGCTCGCGCCAGAGCTTGAGCGCCCTTTCGTCATGGCCGCCGGCGTCGGGATCCTCGAGCAGCCCGACCGCCGTCTTGGCCGCCCACCAGCGGCTGGCCATGCTGGACTCATGCAGGCGCTCCAGCACCGCCAGGCGCGCCGGCCGGTCGTCCGCCGGCAGCATCTGGGCCAGGCCACGCAGCGCGCCCGGATGGTCCTGGGTGATCTGCAGGGCCCGCTCGTAGCGGCAGCGAACGTCGGCGGCAGGGTCGATGCGGCGCGCGCAATCGGCCCACTCGACCATCTCGTCGGCGCCGTTGCGCCCGGCGCTGGCGGCCAGGGTGGCGACACGCTCGCGCACTCGCAGAAGGTAGGCGTGGTGCTCCTTCCAGTCGTTCGCATGGGCGCTGCACCATTGGGTGTCGAAATGGGCGCTCCAGCGGGCTGGATCGGCCAACAGCCGCAACGCGGATTTCGACGACCAGGAGGGCAGTCTCGGCCGTTCGTCCAGCGCCTCCAGGCGGTCGCGCAGCACCGGATGGGTGTCGTCGACATCGCTGACGCTGCGCAGCGCCTCACGGAACGCCAGGCGGGCGAAATCCTCCGCGACCGGCGCGCACAGCTGCGCCTGCATGGCCGAAAAAGGGCCGACGGCGCTGGCGTCGTCGGCCGCGCGCGACCAGTGCGCAGGCCAGAAGCGATCGGCGTACCAGGCGCTCTTGACCGCGATCTCGGTCAGCGCGGCGGCGACCACGCGCGTGCCCAGCAAGCGGGCGGCGACGCGGTCGGCCTCGTATTCGTCCTGGCGCGCGAGCGCGAAGGTCTTGGCGGCAAAGCGCGGAAAGTACCAGCGGAAGAAGGCTTGCGACGCAAAGGCCATCACCCCATCGTCGCGCTGGAAGCTGGCATCCAGCTTCAGCCAGGACAGCCGCGTGCGGTAGATCCAGGCGCTCAGCTTGCCGTGGTTGCCGCGCAGGTGGCCGTATTCGTGCGCCAGGACCGAGAGCAGCCGCCGCCGGTCCAGCGCCATGAGCAGCGGCAGACCGACGCTCAGATAGTTCACCGCGCCACCGAAGAGCCCGAAGCGCGGCAACTGGCGAATGCTGGCGTTGAACTCGGCGTCGATGTAGACCCGATGCACAGGCGGCCCCTGGATCTTGTTGCGGATCCGGTCGAGCGCCTCGAACAGCGCCGGGGCATCCTCGCGCGCCAGCGCGACGCCGTCGGGCTCGTCGAAGCGCACCCACAGTGCGCGCAAGGTGGCCCAGAGCAGTCCCAGCGCAAAGAGCAGCACCCAGCCGCGGGCGACGCTGAACCCTTCGCCATGGGCGAGGGAGCCGGCGACCCAGGCGATCAGGCCGACCGCCAGCGCCAGGCAGGCGATGACCCACAGGTAGCCCAGAGCGGCGAATGCGGCCACGCCGCGCCGATAGCGCGTGCTGTCGTCGGCACTGTCATGCTCGCTCAATCGAACGAGATGAACGAAATCCGCCCTTTCCATCTCGTCCTTTCAATCACCCGAAATCGACCAGAAGAAAACCTGTATCAAGACTCTCGGATTGTGTCAGTTTGTTTCTCTCAGCCATGCGGCAATTGCCCTCGGGTAAACCCTGTGTTCGTGGGCCAACACACGCTCGGCCAAGGTGGCCGCGGTGTCGTCCGGCAGCACGGGCACAACGGCCTGCGCCAGGATCGGGCCATGGTCGAGGTCGACCGTCACTTCGTGCACCGTGAGCCCCGCCACCTTGCATCCGGCCTCGATGGCGCGCTGGTGCGTGCGCAGTCCCGGAAAAGCGGGCAGCAGCGATGGATGGACGTTCAGCAGGCGGCGCTCGAAGTGCGCCACGAAGGCCGGTGTCAGGATCCGCATGAAGCCGGCCAGCACCACCAGCGTCGGTGCATGGGCGTCGATCGCTGCGGCCAGCGCGGCATCGAAATCCTCGCGCCTCGGGTAATCCGTGTGCGACACGACCGCGGTGGGAATGCCTTGCGCCCGCGCCAGTTCAAGCCCGGGGGCGTCGGCCCTGTTGCTGATCACGCAGGCGACGCGGGCGCCGAGACGCTCGGTCCAGCGATCGCGCTCGGCGGTTCGTGCAATGGCCGCCATGTTCGACCCGCTGCCGGAGATAAGGATCACAATATTCTTCATGGGAGGCGGAATTATCGATGTGCGATTCCAGGCGCTTCGGTTGTCGCCGCGCGGACAGCCGCGATGCGCACGGCCGTGCTAAAAACCGCGGTTCCGCAAGATGCGCCGAGTCCGCGGCGATTCAATCAACACAGCGAGGCACGCATGGATTTGAGCTTCACGCCCGAAGAACAGAAGTTCCGCGAAGATATTCGCGCCTGGGTCAAGGAAAACCTTCCCAAAGACATCGCCCACAAGGTGCACAACGCCCTGGAGCTCACCCGCGACGACATGCAGCGCTGGGCCAAGATCCTCGGCAAGAACGGCTGGCTCGGCTACGGCTGGCCGAAGGAATTCGGCGGCCCCGGCTGGACCGCCGTCGAGAAGCACCTGTTCGAGGAAGAGGCCGCACTGGCCGGCGCGCCGCGCATCATCCCCTTCGGCCCCGTGATGGTGGCGCCGGTGATCATGGCTTATGGCAACCCCGAGCAGCAGAAGCGCTTCCTGCCCGGCATCGCCAGCGGCGAGGTCTGGTGGAGCCAGGGCTACAGCGAGCCGGGCTCGGGCTCCGACCTGGCCTCGGTGAAGACCAAGGCCGAGCGCAAAGGCGACAAGTACATCGTCAACGGCCAGAAGACCTGGACCACGCTGGGCCAGTACGGCGAGTGGATCTTCTGCCTGGTTCGCACCAGCAGCGAAGGCAAGCCGCAGACCGGCATCAGCTTCCTTTTGGTCGACATGAAGTCGCCCGGCGTCAGCG
>DASXKG010000565.1:0-2892 GCA_036496965.1 Variovorax sp. | reverse complement strand
GGCTTGCCGGAAGTCTTGCCGCGCCCCGCGCCGTTGTCGCGCGGCGGCAGGCCCGTGTGCTGTGTCAGCAGGCGGCCCTTCGGCGGCGTCGTCGGCTTCTGCGCAACGGTGGTCGAATTCTTGCGCCGCGCGCTCTGGTAGCTGCCGTCGGTCAGCGGCTGCCAGGTCGGGATCAGGTGCTGCTTGCCGTTGCCGATCAGGTCGGCGCGGCCCATCGATTTCAGGGCCTCGCGCAAGAGCGGCCAGTTGTTGGCATCGTGGTAGCGCAGGAAGGCCTTGTGCAGGCGCCGGCGCTTGTCGCCGCGCACGATGTCCACTGTCTCGCTGTCGCGCGTGATCTTGCGCAGCGGGTTCCGGTTGGTGTGGTACATCGCGGTGGCGGTGGCCATCGGCGAGGGGTAGAAGGTCTGCACCTGGTCGGCGCGGAAGCCGTTCTTCTTCAGCCAGAGCGCGAGGTTCATCATGTCCTCGTCGCTGGTGCCCGGATGCGCGGCAATGAAGTACGGGATCAGGTATTGCTTCTTGCCGGCTTCCGAACTGAACTTCTCGAACATCTGCTTGAACTTGTCGTAGCTGCCGATGCCGGGCTTCATCATCTTGGTGAGCGGGCCCTGCTCGGTGTGCTCGGGCGCGATCTTGAGATAGCCGCCGACATGGTGCTGCACCAGTTCCTTGACATACTCGGGCGATTGCACGGCCAGGTCGTAGCGCAGGCCGGAGCCGATCAGGATCTTCTTGATGCCACGCAGCGCGCGCGCCCGACGATAGATCTTGATCAGCGGGTCGTGGTTGGTGTTGAGGTTCGGGCAGATGCCCGGGTACACGCAACTGGGCTTGCGGCAGGCCGACTCGATCTCCGGCGACTTGCAGCCGATGCGGTACATGTTGGCCGTCGGCCCGCCGAGGTCGGAGATGGTGCCGGTGAAGCCCTTCACGCTGTCGCGAATCGCCTCGACCTCCTTGATGATCGATTCTTCCGAGCGGCTCTGGATGATGCGGCCCTCATGCTCGGTGATCGAGCAGAAGGTGCAGCCGCCGAAGCAGCCGCGCATGATGTTGACGCTGAAGCGGATCATCTCCCAGGCCGGGATCTTGGTCGCGCCATCGTGGCTGCCGTTCTCGTCGGCGTAGCGCGGATGCGGACTGCGCGCATACGGCAGGTCGAACACGTGGTCCATCTCGGCCGTGGTGAGCGGGATCGGCGGCGGATTGATCCAGACGTCGCGGGCGGTCGTGCCCTCGCCATGCGCCTGCACCAGGGCGCGGGCGTTGCCGGGGTTGGTCTCGAGGTGCAGGACCCGGTTCGCGTGGGCGTAGAGCACCGGGTCGGCGCGCGCCTGTTCGTACGAGGGCAGCCGGATCACCGAACGGTCGCGCGGCGGCACCTTGATGCGCTCGCGCCTCGACAGCAGGGCCGGGTTGGGCACGAAGGTCAGCGGCTTGATCGACAGGTTGACCGAGCCCGCGGCTTCGGCTGCTTGGGCCACGGCCTGCGCCTCGTCTTCCTTGGCGCAGGTGGTGCCGTTGGCCTTGGCCTGCTCCGACACCATCAGGTACGGGTTGACATGCGCCTCGACGCGACCGGGTTCGTCGACGCTGGTCGAGTTGATCTCGAACCAGCCTTCAGGCGTTTCGCGGCGCACGAAGGCGGTGCCGCGCACGTCGGTGATCTGGTGCACGGGCTCGCGCGCGGCCAGCCGGTGCGCGATCTCGACGATGGCGCGCTCGGCATTGCCGTAGAGCAGCAGGTCACACTTGGCATCGACCACGATCGAGCGCCGCACTTTGTCCTGCCAGTAGTCGTAGTGCGCAATGCGGCGCAGCGACCCTTCGATGCCGCCGAGCACGATCGGCACATCGCTCCAGGCTTCCTTGCAGCGCTGCGAATAGACGATGGCCGCCCGGTCGGGCCGCCGGCCGCCGATGTCGCCGGGCGTGTAGGCGTCGTCGCTGCGGACCTTGCGGTCGGCGGTGTAGCGATTGATCATCGAATCCATGTTGCCGGCGGTCACGCCGAAGAACAGGTTCGGCTTGCCGAGCACCTTGAACGGATCGGCGCTGTGCCAGTCGGGCTGCGCGATGATGCCGACCCGGAAGCCCTGGGCCTCCAGCATGCGGCCGATCACCGCCATGCCGAAGCTCGGATGGTCGACGTAGGCGTCGCCGGTCACCACGATGATGTCGCAGCTGTCCCAGCCGAGCGCTTCCATCTCGCGGCGCGTGGTCGGCAGGAACTTCGCCGTGCCGAAGCGGGCCGCCCAGTACTTGCGGTAGCTGGTCAGCGGCTTGGCGGCACGCGTGAAAAAGGAGACGTCGACGGGGGCGTTCATCGGGGGATGCGGCAAGTTTTGCCGCGCAGGCCTGCGGGCCGGTTGGGCCCGTGGTGGGCAACCCGTCATTTTAGGGTTTTCCATTGGATCTGTCGCCCCTCAAGGACAAAGGCACTTCGGGCCGAGCTGCCTCCTATTGATTGCTTATGTCAATCAGTTAATTGACAATGGCAACCGTGAACAGCGCCCCCTCCCCTGTAGCCGAGATCGCCGATGTCAAGGCGATCCGCCGTTTCAACCGTTTCTACACCCGAAGAATCGGCATTCTCGACCCCTACCTCGACAGCGACATGTCTCTGACCGATGTCCGCGTGCTCTACGAACTGGCGCACTGCGCGCAGCCGGTCGCCAGCGAGATCGGCAAGGACCTGCAGCTGGACGCCGGCTACCTGAGCCGCATCCTGCGTCGCTTCGAATCCCGGGGCTGGCTGCGCCGCCAGCCCCATCCGCGCGATGCGCGCCAAAGCCTGCTGGCCTTGACCGAGGCCGGTCATGCGGCTTTCGCGCCGCTGCAACAGAAGTCGCGCGACGAGGCCGGCGCGTTGCTGGCGCCGCTGGCGCC
>DASXKG010000564.1:0-3704 GCA_036496965.1 Variovorax sp. | reverse complement strand
CGCGGCCGTCGCGAAAGCGCACCTCGATCTTGGTCGGGTGCACGTTGACATCGACCCGGGCCGGATCGATCTCGAGATACAGCGCATACACCGGCTGGCGCTGGCCGTGCAGCACGTCCTCGTAGGCGCTGCGCGCCGCATGCGCGAGCACCTTGTCGCGCACGAAGCGGCCGTTGACGTAGAAGAACTGCTGGTCGGCGCGCGCGCGGGCGGCGTCGGGGATGCCGGCACGGCCGCTCACGCGCACCGGGCCCGCGCTGCGCGCGACCGGCACGCTCTGCGTGACGAAATCAACGCCCAGCGCGTCGGCCAGCCGCTCTTCGCGCGTCGCCGCGCCGCGCCATTGCTCGACCAGCCGCCCCTCGTGCCAGACGGAGAAGCCGACCTCCGGGCGCGCCAGCGCATGGCGCCGCACCGCCTCGATGCAGTGCGCGAGCTCCGTGGCGTCGGTCTTCAGGAACTTGCGGCGGGCGGGAGTGGCGTAGAACAGTTCGCGCACCTCGACCGTGGTGCCACCGGCACGCGCCACAGGGCGCAGTTCACCGGTGCGGCCATCGAGCGCGAAAGCCGCCTCGGCACCGGCGCAGCGCGACTGCAGGCTCAGCTCGGCGATGGCGTTGATGGCGGCCAGTGCCTCGCCGCGAAAGCCCATCGTTCCCACGGTCTCGAGGTCGTCGAGGCTGGCGATCTTGCTTGTGGCATGGCGGCGCAATGCCAGCGGCAACTCTTCCCGCGGCAGGCCCGCCCCGTCGTCCTCGACCGCGATCAGGCGCACGCCGCCGGCGGACAGCCGCACCGTGACCTGGCGTGCGCCGGCGTCGAGCGCGTTGTCGAGCAGTTCGCGCACCACCGAAGCCGGCCGCTCGACGACCTCGCCGGCGGCGATCTGGCTGATGAGTTCGTCCGGGAGTTCGCGGATCGGCCGGCGCGCAGCAGCTGTGCCGAGGGGGGAGGAGAGGGCGCTCACCCGAGCATTCTAGAAGGGCTCGGGAGGGCGCCCGCGAGCCACCCGGATAATGCGCAGGATGGAAATCATCGGCTTTCTCATCGACTTCATCCTGCATGTCGACCGGCACCTGCAAGACTTCGTCATCGCTTACGGCCCCTGGGTGTACGGCTTGCTGTTCCTGATCGTCTTCGTCGAGACGGGGCTGGTCGTCATGCCCTTCCTGCCGGGCGATTCATTGCTCTTCATCGTCGGCGCGCTCAGCGGCGCCGGGCTGATGAGCTTCGGGCTTGCGGTGCCCATCCTGCTGGCCGCGGCGATCCTGGGCGACCAGTGCAACTACAGCATCGGCCGCTATTTCGGGCCGAAGGTCTTCCAGTGGGAGAGTTCGCGCTTTTTCAACCGCCGCGCTTTCGACCAGGCCCATGCCTTCTACGAGCGCTTCGGCGGCGTCACGATCATCCTGGCGCGCTTCATGCCTTTCATCCGCACCTTCGCACCCTTCGTGGCCGGAGTGGCGAGCATGAGCCGCACCAGCTTCACCCTGTTCAACGTGGCCGGCGCGCTGCTCTGGGTGCTGGGCGTGACTGCCGCGGGCTACTTCTTCGGCAACCTGCCGCTGGTGAAGGACAACCTGGAGAAGATCATCTGGGCGCTGATCTTCATCCCCGGCCTGATCGCGATCTTCGGTGCCTGGCGCGCACGCGGCGCGGCGCGGGCCTGAGCCCACGAGCGCCAGCGGGCCGCGTCGCCTCGTCAGCAGGCCGTCACCCTCAGTACGTCGGACCGTTGTTCGGGTAGTAGCCCTGTTGCGGGTAGTAGCCTTGCTGAGGGTAGGTGTTGTTGCGCTCGTCCACGCTGCGCCCCACCGAGTTGCCGACGAGGCCGCCGACGGCCGCCCCGCCCACGGTGCTGGCGGCGTTGCCGCCGATGGCGTGGCCGATCACCGCGCCACCCACGGCCCCGCCGGCGGTGCCGAGTTGCTGGTTGGGACCGCCCGCGCAGCCTCCCAGCGTCAGCGCGCCGGCCACGCCTGCCGCTGCAATCCACAGTCTTGTCTTCATCATCATGTTGTCCACCTTTTGAGTGATTCGGTGGATTCATTGTGTGCAGGCCCGCGCCCCCTGTTGTAGGAGCCAGCCCCGGTGCCTTGAGCGAATGCAGGACCGCTCTGTGCGCGACAACGACGGCGCGCGCCGCCATCTTCAGAGCTGCCGGCTGCGTGCCAGCGGCGGGTTCTTCGCGAAGTAGCGCTGGATGCCGCGCATCAGCGCGTCGGCCAGGTTCTCCTGGTAGAGCGTGGTGCGCAGCTTGGCTTCTTCCTCGGGGTTGCTGATGAAGGCGGTTTCGACCAGGACACTCGGAATGTCCGGCGCCTTCAGCACCGCGAAGCCGGCCTGTTCGACTTCGCCCTTGTGCAGGCGGGCGCCGATGCTGCGGATCTCGCCGAGCACCGCGCCGCCGAGCTTCAGGCTGTCGTTGATCTGGGCCGTGGTGCTCATGTCGAGCAGAGCCCGCTGTACCTGCATTTCCTGGTTGCCGACGTTCAGGCCGCCGACCTTGTCGGCCTGGTTCTCGTTGTTCGCGAGCCAGCGCGCGGCGCTGCTGGACGCGCCGCTCTGGCTCAGCGCGAACACGCTCGCGCCGCGGGCTTCAGGGGTGGTGAAGGCGTCGGCATGGATGCTCACGAACAGGTCGGCCTGCACCCGCCGCGCCTTCTGCACGCGCACGCCCAGCGGCACGAAGAAGTCGGCGTCGCGCGTCATGAAGGCGCGCATCGGGTTGCCGTTGATGCTGCTGGCGTTGATGCGTTCGCGCAGCCTGAAGGCGATCTGCAGAACGATGTCCTTCTCGCGCGTGCCGTTCGGGCCGATGGCGCCGGGGTCTTCGCCGCCATGGCCGGGATCGAGCGCGATGATGATGAGGCGGTCAGTCTGGCTCTCGGTGGCCGTGACGCGGCCCGTGGACGGGGCCGCGGCGGGCGCGCTGGCGGCGAAGGGCGGCAAGGGCATCGGCAGCGGTCCGACCGGCGCCGTCGGACGGTTCGCCGCGGACACGGAGACGGACGGCGCCGGACGGGCTGCCTGCTGCACCATCAGTTCGCCCAGCGGATCGGCGGCTTGCGCCCCGCTCGCCGGTGCGGCTTCACTGGATGGCGCGCTCGAGCGCGACGCGAGGGCGGCATTCGGCGCTTCGCGCAGCCGCTCCGAGATCAGCGCCTCGAGCGGGTCGATGGCCTGCTCCGGATAGAGGTCGAGCACCAGCCGATCCCGGTAGGCCGCCACCGGCGCCAGCGAGAACACCTGCGGCGCCACCGCCTGCTTGAGGTCGAACACGATCCGCACCACGCTGGGTGCGAACTGGCCCACGCGCAGGCCGTTGATGAAGGGATCGTCGGGCTTGATCTTGCCGACCAGCTCGCGCAGCGCCGGATTCAGATCGATGCCTTCGATGTCCACCGCCAGCCGTGGCGGGCTGCCGACCACGCGCTGCTGCGAATTGAGGCGGCCATCGGATTCGATCGTGACCCGCGTGTAATCGGCCGCCGGCCAGACACGCACCGCCACGATGGTCGCGCCGCGGGCGATTTCATGCAGGCCCAGCAGCAGCGCGACGCTGCCGCCTTGCAGCAGCACCCGTCGCTTCAGGCCGGTGGCCTTCATGCGGCGCAAGCCAGCAACCGGCTGCCGCGCTCGGTGTGGGCGCGCAGGGTCACGCAGCGGGTGTCGTCGGTCATTGCTTCGATTTTAATAGCGAG
>DASXKG010000563.1:0-2474 GCA_036496965.1 Variovorax sp. | reverse complement strand
GACGTTTCTCTATGCCGCCCTGCTGCTGCTGATCGTGCTGATCATTCCCGGCGGCATCGCCGACCTGCTGGACTACAAGAACCGCCGGCCGCTCGAGCGCCACCGCGAGATCGTGCCGCGGCCCGAATTGCTGGCGCGCGTCCTTGACCGGCGCAGCAGCGGCGAGGTGCTGAGCCTCAGCAATGTCGAGCTGAGCTTCGGCGGCGTGCGGGCGATCGCCGGGCTCGATCTCGAGATCCGGCCGGGCGAGGTGCACGGACTGATCGGCCCGAACGGCAGCGGCAAGACCACGACCCTGAACGTGATCTCCGGATACTACGCGCCGCAGGCGGGCGAGGTGAGGGTGGGCACCGCCCTCTTGCCGCCCCGCGCGCCGCACCTCCGCGCGAGCCATCGCATTGCCCGTACCTTCCAGACGCCGCGGCTGATCGGCGGCGCGTCGGTGCTGGACAACGTGATGATTGGGGGCACGATCGACGGCGAGGGCAGCTTCGCCGAATCGCTGCTGACCCTGCCGCGGCACCGGCGCGACGAGAAGCGCCTGCGCGAGGCGGCGATGCTGGCCCTGGCGGTCGTGGGACTCGATCAGCTCGCCGCGGTGCGCGCCGACCGGCTGCAGCACAGCGAGTTGCGCTTCATGGAGATCGCCCGCGCCCTGATGCTGCGGCCGGCCTGCCTCATGCTCGACGAGCCGGCCGCCGGCCTGTCGGCCGACGAAATCCGGCGGCTCGGTGCCCTGATCGTCGCCGTCAGCCGGGAAGGCACGGCGGTGCTGCTGGTCGAGCACCATGCCGACCTGATCTTCGACATTTGCGATCGCGTGACGGTGCTCAATCTCGGCAAGGTCCTGGCGGCGGGCACGCCGGCGGAGATCCGGTCGCATCGGGAGGTGGTGAGTGCCTATCTCGGCGCCTGAACCTCTGCTCGAGATCAGCAGCCTGTCTTCCGGGTACGGCAAGATCGGCGTGCTGCGCGGCATCGACCTCAGGGTGGGCGCCGGCGAAGCCGTGGCGCTGCTGGGGCCCAACGGCGCCGGCAAGACGACGCTGTTGCGCGCCGTCTCCGGCTTGCTGCCGCGCACCGGCACCATCCGCTTTGCCGGCGAGGACATGGTGGGCGCCAGCCCGCGCGACACGGTGCAGGCAGGCCTGGTGCATGTCGTCGAGGGGCACCGCGTGTTCACCCAGCTCTCGGTGTTCGACAACCTGCTGCTGGCCGGCTACGGCATGAAGCGGGATGAGCGCGCGTCGCAGGTCGAGGAGGCGCTGGCCTTCTTTCCCGAAATCGCCGCCAAGCGGCAGGATCGCGCCGGCACGCTGTCGGGCGGCCAGCAGCAGATGCTGGCCGTGGCGCAGGGCTTGGTGCGCCGGCCGCGTCTTTTGATGCTGGATGAACCCTCGGCCGGCCTGTCACCCGTGTTGGTCGACCGCGTGCTGGCCGCCGTCGCGCAGCTGCGCGCGGGTGGCACCGCGGTGCTGCTGGTCGAGCAGTTGATCGAGAAGGCCTTGGCGGTCGCCGACCGGGTCTATGCGCTGGCGCGAGGCTCGATCGTGCTCGAAGCCCGCACCGACGAGGCCGATCTGCCGAACCGGCTGGAGCACGCCTATTTCGGACAGGACGTCAGCGCGCCGCTGGCCTCCTAGGTTTTTTGGCGAAGCTGAAGGCGCGGCGGCCTTAGCTGTCAGCTCTTCAATCGCATCTTGCCCAGGAAGTCGCGCTTGCCCAATGGCACGCCTTTATGGCGCAGGATGTCGTAGGCAGTGGTCGAATGGAAATAGAAGTTGGGCAGCGAGAAGGAGAGCAGGAAGCCCTCGGCGGTAAACGGGATCTTCATGTTGGGAAGCTGGAACACGACGTCCTTGCCCTCCAGGCCATCGAGCTCCGCAGGTTTCACCTGCTGCAGGGTCTCGCGCGCTTCCGTCACCGCCTTTTGCAAGCCGGCATAGTCGATCGTCGTCGGGATCGGCGCTGGCGGCCCGAACAGGCCTTCCTTCACGCCGCGAATCGCGCTGCTTGAATGGTGAGCGGCCGCCCATACCTGGAATTTGAAGGGCAGCATGTCGGCAAAGAGTTTGGTGTCCAGAACCTCGTTGGGATCGGCCTTGCGCTCTTCGAAGTGGGCGAGGCCTTTGGCCAGGAAACCTTCCATGGCGCCCAAGGTCTGCAGGTAGTTGGCGACACTGAGATCGTAAAGTGAAATGGTCATGTCTTGGCTCCCTCCCGATTGAAGTCCCTTCCTTAAAGGAAACGACCCTTTCCTCATAGGGTCATTAGCGCTTCCTCGTTTCGCGCCATGCCGCTCATCGTCTAGTCTTCCGCCAACGCAAACGTCTTCAGGAGACGCACACCATGATCGACCTTTACTACTGGCCGACGCCCAACGGCTGGAAGATCTCCATCATGCTCGAGGAATGCGGGCTGCCCTACAAGCTGGTGCCGGTGAACATCGGCACGGGCGAGCAGTTCAAGCCGGA
>DASXKG010000562.1:0-5681 GCA_036496965.1 Variovorax sp. | reverse complement strand
AATTCTGCCCCCGGCGGCGGCCCCCTAGAATCCCGCACCATGCAGAGATCGCACGTCGTCCGCCCCGCGGCCATGTTCTGGGGGCTGACGGCCTTCCTGCCGGTCGGCGTCAACTACCTGGCGGCCCTGCTGATGCTGCTGGCGCTGCTTTTCGCCGGTGGCTGGCGCGTGCGCGCCGAGCGCCTGCGCAGCAATCCGATGTGGTGGCCGGTGACGCTGTTCGTGGTCTGGACCCTGGTCGTGCTGTCGCTCGAGCCGCAGTATCCGGAGACCGGCTCGAACCTGGTGCATGGGCTGCGCATCGCGGCCACGGTGCTGATGGCGCTGTCGCTGACACGCCAGGAAGCGCTGTGGGGCATGCGCGGCTTCTGGCTGATCGGCCTGGCCAACCTGGTGATCATCGCGCTGTACTACACGGTCGGTTTTCCGCAGCCGGAGGCGCTGCGCGGCGTGCTGCGGGAAGTGGGCAACAAGTCGATCAGCAATGCGCTGCTGTTCACCATCATGGCGGCGTCGGCCGCGGTCTACGCCCTGCGTGCGGTGTCGGCGCGACGCCCGTTGCGCGCGCTGCCCGCCGTGGCGCTGATCGGCGCGGTGGTAGCGGTCGCCGCCTTCTCGCTGCACTCGCGCACCTCCCTGCTGGCGCTGCTGATCGCCATGGCCGGCGCCTGCGCGCACCAATGGCGCGGTCGGTTGAAGGTGCTGGTCCCGGTGCTGCTGATCGGCGGCGCGGTGGCAGCCGCGGGCCTCTGGACCCTGCCACCGGTGCAGCAGAAGTTCGAGCTCGGCGTGAAGGAGATCGAGGAGGCCCAGGCCGGCGCGGTCTCCGAAGGCAGCTGGGTGGTGCGCTTCTACATGTACCGCGACACGGCGCGCATGATCATCGACCGGCCTTTCGCCGGCTGGGGCATCGGCGGCTGGACCGAGCAATGGCACCTGCGTGGTCCGAAGCTGCTCGCCGACTACAACATGCCGCACAACGACTTCCTGTGGATGGGCTCCCAGGCCGGGGTGCCGGGCTCGCTGAGCCTGATGCTGATCGTCCTCACCGCCGTCGTCCTGTCCTGGCGGCGTCGCGACCTCGCCGGCCGGCATGCCTTCGCGGCCACGCTGGTCATGCTGGTCGCGACCAGCCTGAACTCGGCGCTGCGCGACGCGCAGATCGGGCTGGCGCTGCTGTGGGTGGCGATGAACTACCTGCGCCTGGCGCAATTGCCCGGTGGTGAGCCCTGGCAAGAACTCCTGCCGCGCCGGCCCGCCGCCGCACAGGCACCGGGCTTCAATGATGGTGGTGCGCAGCCTCGCCTGCCTTGAGCCGGTACACCGTGCCGCAGTACGGGCACTTGGCTTCGCCGCTGCGGGCCACGTCGAGGTAAACCTTCGGGTGCGCGCTCCACAGCGGCATGTCGGCCTTCATATTCGGGCAAAAGACGCCGCCCTGGTCGTTGAGGTCCTTGGCAAGCAGTTCGATCACGGAATTGGCGGGCATGGGCATCAGACCTTGGTGAGCCAGTGGGCGTATTTGGGATTGCGGCCGTTCACGATGTCGAAGAAGGCGCTCTGGATCTTCTCGGTGACGGGGCCACGCGAGCCGCTGCCGATCTCGACCCGGTCGAGTTCGCGGATCGGCGTGACTTCGGCCGCGGTGCCGGTGAAGAAGGCCTCCTCGGCGATGTAGACCTCGTCGCGCGTGATGCGCTTTTGCACCACCTCGAGCCCCAGGTCCTTGCAGATCTGCAGGACGGTGTTGCGCGTGATGCCGTTCAGCGCCCCGGCCGACAGGTCGGGCGTGTAGACCACGCCGCCCTTGACCACGAAGATGTTCTCGCCGGCACCTTCGGAGACGAAGCCGCTGGCGTCCAGCAGCAGGGCTTCGTCGTAGCCGTCGTCCACCGCTTCCATGTTGGCCAGGATGGAGTTGCTGTAGTTGCTCACCGCCTTGGCCTGCGTCATGGTGATGTTGACATGGTGGCGCGTGTAGCTCGAGGTCTTCACGCGGATGCCGCGCTTCATGCCCTCGTCGCCGAGGTAGGCACCCCAGGCCCAGGCAGCGACCATGGCGTGGATGCGGTTGCCCTTGGGGCTCACGCCCAGCTTCTCGGAGCCGATCCAGACCAGCGGGCGCAGGTAGCAGCTGGCCAGCTTGTTCTCGCGCACCACCTGCTTTTGCGCCTCGTTGAGCTGCTCGGGCGAGAACGGGATCTTCATGCGCAGGATCTTGGCGCTGTTGAACAGGCGCTCGGTGTGCTCGGCCAGGCGGAAGATCGCAGTGCCGTTGACCGTGTCGTAGGCGCGCACGCCCTCGAAGGCGCCGCAGCCATAGTGCAGCGTGTGGCTCAGCACGTGGATCTTGGCTTCGCGCCAATCCACGAGATCGCCGTCCATCCAGATCTTGCCGTCACGGTCGTCCAGTGCGGGGGGCGGTGCGCTCATGTTCTTTGTCCTTTGGGCGGAGAGGTATGTCGCAAAAGCTTTCGATTTTAAGGGCGCGGGCTGCCGGCGCCGCACCGACAATGCTCGGCTTTGCCAATCCGCCATTAAAGGTCTTTTTCAGTGTCCGTCTTCAAGAACGTCATCGTCTATCGCATCGAAGCCACCTGGTCGCAGTCGCTCGACCAGGTCGAGCAGGGCCTTTCCACGCAGCGCTTCGCGCCCTGCAGCCCCTCGCAGGAACGCGCCGCCGGCTGGGTCGAGCCGCGTGGCCAGGACCATGGGCCGCTGGCCGAATCCGTCGCCGGGCAGTGGCTGCTCGAGTACATGGTCGAGAGCAAGACGCTGCCGGCTTCGGTGGTGCGGCGCAAGGTCGAGGAGCGCGCCGCCCAGATCGAGGCCGCCACCGGCCGCAAGCCCGGCAAGAAGGAAAAGAAGGAACTCAAGGAAGACATCACGCACGAGCTGCTGCCGCTGGCCTTCACCCGCCATGCGCGGGTCGCGGTGTGGATCGATCCCGCGGCGCGCCGGCTGGTGGTCAACGCCAGCAATGCGGCGCGCGCCGACGAGGTGGTGACCAGCCTGGTGAAATCGCTGGACGGCTTTGCGGTCGCGCTGGTGAACTCTCAGGTCGAGCCGGCGGCGGCGATGTCCGAGTGGCTGTCCAGCCAGGAGCCGCCGGCCGGCTTCACCATCGACCGCGAATGCGAGCTCAAGGCCACCGACGAATCGAAGGCGGTGGTGCGCTATGCCAAGCATGCGCTGGACATCGAGGAGGTGCGCCAGCACATCGCCGCCGGCAAGCGAGCCACCCGGCTGGCGCTGACCTGGGACGACCGCGTGTCCTTCGAACTCACCGAAGGGCTGCAGCTGCGCAAGATCGTGTTCCTGGAAGGCACGCTCGACGAGGCGCCGGCCGGCGGCAAGGGCAAGGAAGACGACTTCGACGCCGATGCCGCGATCGCCACCGGGGAACTGGGCCAGCTGGTACCGGAGCTGCTGCTGGCGCTGGGCGGCGAGATGCGCCTGGGTGCGCCAGCCGTGGATGCGCCGGCCCCGGTCGAAGAAGCCCTCGAGGACGCGACGGCGCCCTTCTGAGTTGCTTCGTCGTCGCGCTCGGCCGCGCCCGCGTGGGGTACGCGCGGGCTGGCGGTTTGGATCAGCAGTGCTTTCACCGAGGAACCAGGCCACGCTGGCTTGCGTAGAACGGTGGAGAGCCGAGCAGGCACTCAGCGATCCTCACCTCAACCAGCCGGAGCATCCCATGAAGAAACTCGTCATCGCCATCGGCGTTTCAGCCCTCCTGTCCGCCTGCGCGGGCGGCATGGGCATGAGCGGCAGCAACGCGGCTTCGGGCAGTGCCATGACCGACCCCATGGTCGGCGGCGCCGCGATGTACCCGAGCAAGGACATCGTCGACAACGCGGTCAATTCGAAGGACCACACGACCCTGGTCGCCGCCGTGAAGGCCGCGGGCCTGGTCGATACGCTCAAGAGCCCCGGACCCTTCACCGTCTTCGCGCCCACCAATGCCGCCTTCGCCGCCCTGCCGGCCGGCACCGTCGACACGCTGCTGAAGCCGGAGAACAAGCCGACCCTCACCAAGGTGCTGACCTATCACGTGGTGCCGGGCCGGCTCGACGGCCCTGCGCTGATGAGCATGATCAACGCCGGCGGCGGCCGGGCCATGCTCAAGACGGTCAGCGGCGGGATGCTCACCGCGACCATGAGCGGCGGCAACGTGCTGGTGACCGATGCCAAGGGCCAGACCGCAACCGTCACCATCGCCAACGTCTACCAGTCGAACGGCGTGATCCACGTGGTCGACAAGGTGCTGCTGCCGGGCTGAGCCTGCGCCAGCCGACAGCAGAGGCCGGCGCTTAGGCTGGCGGCGGCGGCGCCTCGGTGCCGGCCGCCTGAGCCTCTTCCGGCACCGGGGGCCGGAACATCGTCCATTCCGTGAGACGCCCGCCGACGAAGGTCGCATCGACCCAGGAGCCGCCTTCGTCGGTCCAGCGGAAGACTTCGGGTTGCGCATCCTTGGCGGTGCGCAGCTCGCCGATGGCGCGCGTCATCGCGACCACGTGCATCAGGGTTGCGCGCGGCTTGAGCTTGGCATTGAGCATGACGGCGCTCGCCACCGAGCCGACCGGGCGCTCGGCGGCGCGCCTCAGCACCTGCATCGCGCGGTTGAATTGCAGCAGCAACACCATCACCACCGCGCCGGCGGCCAGCGCCACGCCCGACCAGCCATAGCTGCGATAGGCCAGGCCGAGCAGCACCAGGGCGCCGGCGGGCACGATCCATTGACGAAGATTCATGCCGCCGATTGTCGCGTTTGTCTCCAGAATACGCGGACCACCAGCAGAAGCGCTTCCATGCCGCAACCCGGCCGCTCGAACTGGAGCGCGCTGGCTGAAGATCATCACGTTTATCATCGCCATCGCATTCACAACCACCCTGACGGAGACAAGCAAGTGCAACATTCCAAGGCGCGCCGCGCCCTGCTGAAGGGCGCCGCTGCCACGGCCGCCGCCCCGCTCTTCATCTATCCCTTCGCGGCCCGTGCCGCCACCGACTATCCGACCCGGCAGATCAAGATCCTGATCGGCACGCCGCCCGGCGACACCATCGATTCCTGGACGCGGCAGTTCGCGGCACCTCTGGCCACCGCGCTCGGGCAGCCGGTCATCGTCGACAACCGGGTGGGCGCCCACGGCATCATCGTCTCCAACCTCGGCAAGGCGGCCGACAAGGACGGCTACACGCTGATGGTCGGCACCGGCGGCCCGATGGCCATCAACCCCTCGGTGTACCCCAAGCTGAGCTACGACCCGCTGAAGGACTTCGTGGCCATCGCCCCCTTCGGCAAGGGCCAGCTCTACCTCTACGCGAACAAGGACCTGCCGATCACCAACCTGAAGGAAATGGTGGCCTACGTGAAGGCGCGGCCGGGCAAGCTGTCCTACGGTTCGGGCGGCACGGGCACGACCCAGCACCTGGCCATGGAACTGCTGAAGAAGGCCACCGGCATGGACATGCAGCATGTGCCCTACAAGGGCTCGCCGCAGGTGCTGCAGGACGTGATCGGCGGCCAGATCGCCTTCGCCTTCGACGCCGGCGCTTCGCTGCTGCCGCAGGCCAAGAGCGGCCAGGTGCGCCTGCTCGGCATCGCGGCCACCAAGCGCTCGAGCTTCACGCCCGAGGTGCCGACCCTGATCGAACAGGGCGTTCCCAACTTCGACGTGAAG
>DASXKG010000561.1:0-1642 GCA_036496965.1 Variovorax sp. | reverse complement strand
CCCCACCGCCCGCCGCGTGCGGCGTCCGATGAATCTGCCCGAGACACCGGCCGCCTCGGAGGCGGCCAACCGCTAGGCCGAGCGCGCACAGATCCCCTCAACCCTCACTCAAAGGAAATCCCATGCAACTCAAGGACAAGGTCGCCTTCATCACCGGCTCGGCCAGTGGTATCGGCAAGGAAATCGCCGTCATGTTTGCGCAGGAGGGCGCCAAGGTCGTCATCGCCGACTTGAACAAGGAGGCTGCCGACGCCACGGCCACCGAATTGAAGGCCACGGGGGCCCAGGCCATCGGCGTCGGCGTCGACGTCACCAGCGAGGACCAGGTCAATGCCGCCGTCGAGGCGGGTGCCAGCGCCTTCGGCGGCATCGACATCCTGATCAGCAATGCCGGCATCCAGATCGTGCATCCGGTCGAGGAGTTCAGCTTCGCCGACTGGAAGAAGATGCTGGCGATCCACCTCGACGGCGCCTTCCTGACCACCAAGGCCTGCCTGAAGCACATGTACGCGCAGGGCCGCGGCGGCAGCGTGATCTACATGGGCTCGGTGCATTCGAAGGAGGCCTCGCTGCTGAAGGCGCCCTATGTGACGGCCAAGCACGGCCTGATCGGGCTGGCCAAGACCGTCGCCAAGGAAGGCGCCAAGTACAACGTGCGGGCCAATGTGATCTGCCCGGGCTTCGTGCGCACCCCGCTGGTGGAAAAGCAGATTCCCGAGCAGGCCAAGACGCTGGGCATCACCGAGGAACAGGTGGTGAAGAACGTCATGCTCAAGGAAACGGTGGATGGCGAATTCACCACCACCGACGACGTGGCCCGCATCGCGCTGCTGTTTGCCGCCTTCCCGACCAACGCCCTCACAGGTCAGTCGATGGTGGTGAGCCACGGCTGGTTCATGCAGTAGGCGCAGGCCGGGAATCCGGGCCGCGCTGCGGCTGCTGGAGCTTCAATTCCCAGGTCTCGCCGACCAGCTGCTGGCCGAAGCCCTCGTAGGCTTCCGATTTGACGAGCTTGAACCCGCGCGCGGCGTAGATGCCGCGCGCCGCCGTGAGGCAGCTGTTGGTCCACAGCACCATCTTCCGGTAGCCCTTGGCGCGCGCGAAGGCAATGCACTCGTCGGTGAGCCGGGCACCCAGGCCCAGTCCGCGCGCGCCGGGGCTCAGGATCAGCATGCGCAGCTGCGCGGTGCTGGCCGACTTGCGCACCACGAACACGGCACCCGCGCGCTCGCCATCGAGCTCGGCGAGCCAGCAGCGCTCCCAGCCGGGTTGGAACTTGCGCAGGAACTGGCTCGCGATGTCGGCGACCAGCGCCTCGAAGTCGCTGTTCCAGCCGTATTCGCGGGCGTAGATCTCGCCATGTTGCTGCACCACCCAGCCGATGTCGCCCGGCGCCGGATCCCGCAGCAGCGCGGCCCGGGTCCGGCCCGGCGGCATCGCGGCCGGCTCGAGCAGCGCCTGCAAAGTCCCCATGGCATCGAGCAGCTGGCGCCGTTCGGCCGGCGCCAGCGGCGCCAGCAACGCGCCGGCCTCGTCGCGCGACTTCTGTTGCAGCGGCGCGAAAGCCGCATGACCGGCCTCGGTCAAGGCCAGCAGGCTTTGGCGCGCATCGCGCGGATGGGGCTGGCGGCGCAGCCAGCCC
>DASXKG010000560.1:0-2054 GCA_036496965.1 Variovorax sp. | reverse complement strand
CACCAGCGTGACATCTTCGATGCGAATACCCGACAAGCTCAGCTCCCCGCCACCTTCATTCGATTGATCAACAGGGAACCCGTCGTCTTTGCACCGTAGTTGTAGATGTCTGCACCGACCGCCTCGATGCCCATGAGCATGTCCTTGAGGTTGCCGGCGATGGTGATCTCCTGCACCGGGTAAGCGATCCGGCCCTTGTCCACCCAGAATCCGCTGGCACCGCGCGAATAGTCGCCGGTGACATAGTTGACGCCCTGCCCCATCAGCTCGATCACGAACAGGCCGGTGCCGAGCTTGGCGAGCATCGCGTCCAGGTCGTCGCCCGGCTTCGTCAGGCGTGAACTCAGCGTGAGGTTGTGCGAACCCCCGGCGTTGCCGGTGGTCTTCATGCCGAGCTTGCGTGCCGAGTAGGTACTGAGGAAATAGCCTTCGAGCCGGCCGCCGTCGACCACTTTGCGCCGCCGCGTGACGACGCCCTCGTCGTCGAAGGGGGAGCTGCCCTTGCCGCGCAGCAGGTGCGGATCCTCCAGCACGTCGAGGTGCCCCGGCAGCACCGGCTTGCCGAGCGAATCGAGCAGGAAGCTGCTCTTGCGATAGAGCGCGCCACCGCTGGTCGCCTGCACCAGGCCACCCAGCAATCCGGCCGCCAGCGGCGACTCGAACAGCACGGGACATTCGATGGTCTTGATCTTGCGCGACCTGAGCCGGCTGAGCGCCCGCTCGGCCGCATAGCGGCCGATGGCCTGCGGGCTGGCGAGTTCGTCGGCCGAGCGCATGGAGCTGTACCAGGCGTCGCGCTGCATGTCGTCGCCGCGCCCGGCGATCGGGGCCACGGAGATCGAATGCCGCGAACTGGCATAGCCGCCGCGGAATCCGCGCGTGTGGGCGCTGAAGAAATGGCTCTGCTGCGCCGAGACGCCGGCACCTTCGCTGTTGGTGATGCGCTTGTCGGTCGACAGCGCCGCCGCCTCGCATTCGAGGGCCAGCGCCGCTGCCTGCTCGCTGGTGACGGCCCAGGGGTGGAACAGATCGAGTTCGGGCTGTTCCTTGGCGATGTCGGCTTCGTCGGGCAGTCCGCTGACCGGATCCTCGGCCGTGAAGCGTGCGATGTCGTAGGCCGCCTGCACGGTCTGCGCCACGGCGGCCTCGGAGAAGTCGGAGGTGCTGGCGTTGCCGCGCCGATGGCCGAGGTAGACGGTGACACCGAGCGATTTGTCGCGGTTGCGTTCGACGTTCTCGAGTTCGCCCTTGCGCACCGAGACGCTCAGGCCGCAGCCCTCGGAGGCCTCGGCGCCGGCATCGGTGGCGCCGAGTTGCCTGGCATGCGCCAGGGCCGAATCGACCAGGTTTTCAAAGAAGGGACGGCTGAAGGCAAAGCCGGAATCGGCGCGCGTGATGGTGGTGGTCATGTGTTGGCTATGATACTTGCGCCTCCCGATTCCGACGGTGCGGCCAAGGATTGCCTCTATGCCCCGCAAACCCAAAAAAGGCTACTTCGTCCGCGGCCAGTTCGTGGCCGAAGGCAGCGAACTCGACCTCGAACTCAAGCGCGAGCTCAAGGGCACCGACGCAGCCAGCAAGACCGACCTGAAACGCGACAGCGCCGAACTGCAGGCGCTCGGCGAAGCGCTGCTCGGCCTGCGCGCCGGCCTTTTCGACAAGCTCGCCCTGGGTGAGAAGCTCCAGGACGCCATCGAGGAAGCCAGGCGCATCACCAACTTCGAAGGCAAGCGCCGCCAGATGCAGTTCATCGGCAAGCTCATGCGCGGGCTCGATGCCGAGACACTCGAAGCGGTCCGCAGCGCGCTCGACGAACAGGCGCGCGGCCCGGCGGAAGACACCGCCACGCTGCACGAGGCCGAGCGCTGGCGCGACCGGCTGATCGCCGACGACGACGCGCTCGGCGGCTGGATCGAGACCCATCCGGCCACCGACGCGCAGCAACTGCGCGCGCTGGTGCGCCAGGCCCGCAAGGACCTGCAGGCCGGCCCGCCGGGCGAAGCGCCGCGCCAGGGCAAGGCCTACCGCGAGGTGTTCCAGATCGTGCGGGCGCA